>JBAYZR010000045.1:0-15351 GCA_041672425.1 Pedobacter sp.
CCACCTATAAATAGCGCAGCTGCCTCCGAGGTGCCATGGTTATTGTTCTGGGCAATTGCATAGCGAATGGTCGGTAAAATGCGGGCAGAGTGAATAGCTATCAGATTAATGAAGCTTGGCGACGGTTTTCTGTGGGTATCGAGGAGATGTGCCGTAAGGAGCAGGTTGATAAGGCGTAAAGAGGCTTCTTGTCCGCATTTCCAGTTAGGGCCGGCATTGGCTGGATTTTGTGTCACCCAGTCGAGCAGCCAACTGTTTAGCGTTTCAAGATAGCGGTCATCATTTGTCAGACGCCAGGCCCGTGCGAGCAATGGCGCCCATTCAAAACGCGATGCCTCCCACACGTTCTTTATATCGCCGGCCGAGAACTCGTCGAGGGTTGACCAGTGATTACCTTGAGAAAACCTATGGCCGCTGAACGGGTCCAGAAACCAGTCGGGGGGATTTCTGATCGTTTTTTGAGTGCCGGCAAAATAGCTTAGCTCTCCAGCCAGCAGTAGTTCAGCCTTTGCAAGAAGGGTCTGGTGTGATGGTTGTGAAAGCTGGGGCGGCGGAAATAGCGCCGGAGAGAAGAACTCTCCGCTCTCGCACCAATTCTGCACCGGTAGCAAATATCGGTAAAGCCCGCTGCGACAAGCCAGCCGGTACGCGGCTACGTTTGCCACCGAACTGGGGCCGAGCCGCCAGAGTGTCGGCAGCATCAGGCGCAGCCGGGATATCATCCTTCAGACACCTCGACCCAGCGCCCCTCTTTCAGTGATGTAATGGCGGCAAAGCTGGTCCGTGTAGTGTTGATGATCTCCTCAAAAGGTATCAGTGCTTCCCCGCCCAACTTCAGCCGGTCAACCAACTGCCGGAACTGCTCGGCGTGCCCCTTGTTCTGCTTTGTTTTCTGGCTGGTAAATCCCTTGAAACCAAACCCGGTCAGGGTTCGCCAATTATCCAGAATCAACGAGCGTTCCTGAGAATGTACCTCAATGCGCTCCTTGGCGTAGGCTTTATTGCCATTGGCAAGATAGTTGATTACCGCGTTGGAGCCGTTGGCGTAGCGCAGCAGGATACTGGCGTTGTCCGTGTTCTCCTGCGGGGCGGTCCCCATGGCGTTCATGCAGACCGAAACGACCCGGCTTCCCGCCAGATAGCTGCACAGGTCGATAAAATGGCACGCTTCACCAATGATCCGGCCACCGCCTACCTGTAGATCATGAACCCAGGAATTGGCTGGGATGAACCCGGCGTTCATGGTCGCCACGATATTTACAGCCCCTTGACCGAGCAGTGACTTCATCCGTTGGGCAAAGGGGGCAAAGCGGCGATTGAAGCCGACAGTAAGTGTCGGGGCAATCGGCGAGGGGCAAGTGCCAAGAAACGTCTCTATTATCTCATTAAGCTCTTCTTCCGTGAGACAGAGCGGTTTTTCGACGAAGACATTTTTCCCGGCCTTTAGTGAATTAATGACCATGGCGGCGTGCAGGTTGTGGCGGGTGGTTATCATCACCAGATCGACTTCATCATCGGCCAGAACTTCACGGTAGTCGGTCGCCGCGCAGGCAAAGCCGGCCCGCTTGGCAAGGGTGCTGGCAGTCAATCCACCAGCAGAAACGATGTATTTGAGCTGGGCACCCAGGGGCTTGAGCGCCGGCAATACCGTGGCGCTGGTGAAGTTGCCGGCGCCGATAATACCGATGACTCCTTTACCCTTTTGAAATGACCGGCTGGAAATCGTCACGACCGGTCGGCTGTCTACTGTGCTTTCGTACACCAAGAGCGATGCAATGGATGAGGATTGGCCTATGCTGCCGTAGATGCGGTTGTAATCCGTCAAGGGCACCCGTTCGGTGATCAGCGGTACAACATCCAGTTGCCCTGACTCGACGGCTGACAGGATCGCTTCGAAATTGCGCTTTTCGGTCCAACGGACAAAACCGATGGGATAGTCCTGTCCTCTTTGTTCGTAACTCTCATCGTAGCGGCCCGGGCCATAGGAACAGGAAACCTGGAAGGTCAGTTCCTTTTCGTAGAAATCGGCCCGTGAAATGTCGAGTCCGATCACACCAACCAGGACGATCCGTCCGCGCTTACGGCTCATGCGTGCCGCCTGGGATATGATCTCGTTGTTTTTTGCCGAGGCTGTTATCAGCACTGCGTCGGCGCCAACGCCACTAGTCTGCTCTTCCACAAACTTGACCTGATCGGTTCCACCGGCAGGGTTAATGGCAACAATGCCCAGTTGATTGGCCAGGTCCACCTTTTTCTGATCGAAATCGAAACCGATCACCCGGCAGCCGTTGGCTCGAAGTATCTGTGCGGAGATAAGGCCGATCAGCCCCAATCCAATAACCACCACTTTCTCGCCGAAGGTCGGTTGCAGTAGGCGAATCCCCTGAAGGCCTATGGAGCCGATCACCGTGAAGGCGGCAGCATCATCGCTGACTCTGTCCGGGATCTTGGCGCAGAGGTTCTTGGGTACACAGACGATTTCGGCGTGGGGACCGTTGGAGGCAACACGATCCCCCACCTGGAAATCGGTTACGCCAGCGCCGATGGCGATAACGCGGCCAACGTTGCAATAGCCCAGGGGGAGCGGTTGCCCCAGTTTATTGAAAACCGCCTCCAGAGTCGGCATCAGCCCGTCGCTGCGGATCTTGTCGAGCACCATCTTTACCTTGTCAGGTTGTTGGCGAGCCTTCTGGATCAGGTTGGCGTTGCCGAACTCCACCAGCATTCGTTCGGTGCCGAGGGAAACAAGGGTGCGGGATGTTTGAATCAGGATGTGACCGGAGCGCGCCAAAGGCGCGGGGACGTTTTCGAGGATAGTTTCGCCGGATTTAAGGTTTTGGATGATTTGCTTCATGCGGCCTCTTTCAGTCAAATTGGATCAAACATGGTGCAGGCGAGTAGCGCAAAGGTTCAATCGGAAACACTGACTCACCTTTCACCGCCAGCGACCAATCTGCCATCAGTTCTTCTTCGTGAATATCAATCCACGCCTTATACCGCTCAAAGAAATGGGGATTTGTGTAGAATGAAGACCTGACCCTTTATTTATTTCTCCAGATAACCCTGATACCTACTCCATGATAGAAAAATAACAAGCAGCGGCCCCTAAGATACCGGCGGCACATTACCCGCAGACAGGCAGCAGTATTACTCCAGACAACTTAGCGGCATTCTGATCAAAAGTGAACATTGCGGAACAACCGAGTCTGCAATACTGAGACGTCATGAGGCAATCTGCAAAATCGGCTTTACTCCCCTCGTAGAGAAAAAGCGCTTCTTCCAGGGCTCCTTCTTGTTCAATCTGAAGGTCACGAGCCTCAAGTAATGTTCTGAAAGTGGTTATAACTCTCTTCTTATCAAGCTTGGCGCAAGATCTCAGAACCCACTCGGTTTCCATGATTGTGAGGAGGGAAACAAAAAGCGGCGTACCATCGGCCACAGCATCTTCAATTGCTGTGCGTGCCTGCTCCGCCTGTATGAGGTCATCACGAAGCAGAAACCGCACCAGCACATTGGTATCAAGACCAATCATCAGCGCCAGCTCTTCATACTTTCAACAGAAATCGAGCTTTTATCAGGATCATGGAGTATTCCATACAGATCTTTGATACTTCGCTTTTTTACTCGCATAATCACGGTGTTGTCCGATACAATCGTAAACTGGATCTGGTCTTTCGGCTCCAGCTGCAGACAATCTCTGATGTCCTTTGGGATTGTCGTCTGGCCCTTTGAAGTAATAGTTGCAAGTGACATAAAAACAGCCTCCCTTTCCTTACATTTCATGCTATTGTAAGAAATGTTTGTTGTCAACAGCCAATCATAGTAACTAATTCAAACTCTTCGCGCCGCCTCATAAATCCCCATCAGACAGGAAACTGTTCCAAAATTCAGAATTGCCTTTAAAACCACGGATACATACCAGCCACTGGCTCCCGGAACAGCTCTTCTTAACCGCCAATAGATAAATAGATAAGAGCGCCCCCCTAATGTTCCCCTGAAACAGAATTAGCGTCAAACAAGATATATTGCGGAGAAGTTTCCACTTCGCATACTTGGATCATAAAAGCCCCCATTAGCGCAAAGGTTCAATCGGAAACACTGGCTCACCTTTCAGCCTTTAATCCAAAATCCATAATTCAACATTCATAATTTAACATTGCCTTATACTGCTCAAAGAAATGTGGATTTGTGTAGAATGTAGACCCTTTATTTATTTTACCAACTGTGTACATCTGTGTACATCCGTGGCAAAAAAAGGTTTAGTCCTAGCTGGCCTCTTACTCGGCGTGCATTCGCCTTTACACAGCAACCTCAAGCCTGAAACCGTCGTAATGCAACCGAGGTGCTTTGGCGTAGTTGCACTCAAGGGGGATCGGGGTGCGGGGGTTTGAATCAGGATGTGGCCGGAGTGCGCCAAAGGCGCGGGGACGTTATAGAGGATAGTTTCGCCGGTTTTAAGGTTTTGGATGATTCGGTTCATTTATTTCCTTTAGTGCAACCCGTTAAAGATTATTCTCGGGCTTTTAATATCTTGGCGGGGCAACCGCCAACGATAGTGAAATGCGGAACATCCTTGGTAACGATACTTCCACCTGCAACCACGGCTCCTTCTCCGATCGTTACGCCAGGGAGAATGAGGCAATTTGCACCAATCCAAACATCCTGACAGATTTTGACGGGTCCGCTGACGTGTCCTGCCGAAAATATTTGCCCCCTCTCAGGGGGAATAACGTGATTGCCGGAAAGGATTTGCGTCCTGTAGCCAATAAGAACTCTATCTCCGATATCAACGCCACCATCGGTAGTCACAATGACACCTAATGCAAAATCCACATCATCTCCAACGAACAGGTTGCGCCCAGTAAAAATCCATACACCGGGGTAAAAAACAACCCGTTTTCCAATCCGAGCTCCCATCATGGACAAAAAAGTGGCCTTGATGGAATTCAAAAGCCGATACCGTGGAAGCGAAAACAGGAACGTCATAAGAAATTCCGCTGTAACTACACAAAAATAATGGAATGCGCTACGCTTTGCTTTCACTTGCTCTCCGATCAAAACCACTTTATTTTTTTGTTTTCCTTTGGACAGCAACCAATTTCGGCAGCTTTTGCAATGTACTCAAGATAAAGCCGTAGCTTCATACCGGCGTCCAGATACGTGTCAAGCTGCAAAGATCCCTTTAAAACTTGGCTTGACGCGAGTAATTTATCGGAGCTGATGGCAATGAGGGTTTCCGCGCATTCCTTCGGAGAATCCGGCCTTACATACAAAGCTCCCTCGCCGCACGACAGTCGTGACCAGTCGCCGTCAGTTACAATGAGCGGAACCTCCATTTTCCATGCCTCGACAAAGTTGTTGCTGAAACTTTCCAGAAGACTGAATGTACAGATACAGTCAATGCTGGCGATCAGCGAGGAAACGTCTGATGGGGAGACCTTCCCAACATTGACGAAGTGATTCGACAAACCATGCTTTTCGATCTCTGAAAGTACGAACATAGCGTATGGCGTATTTTCTTCGAAGGTTGTTATAAAAGTGAAGTTTTCATGCCCCATCTGCAGCATCTGGGAACCGATGGAGGGCAGCAGATGAAGTCTTTTGTTGGGGTGGGCACCTGAAAGAAAAAGAAACTTGAACCTTTCCCCGCATTTCTTTGAAAGTCCGCGCATGGTTTCAGGGTTTGCGTTGCTTCGTGAAACCAGGGTGCTGACGGCCATCTGCACGACACCTACGCGTTCGTAAGGGAAGTGGCATAGTTCTATTGCCCGTTTCTTTAACGCCTCTGTCTCAAAAATCCAGAAGTCCCCCTTTGATAGCTGATGCCGCCGATATAGGTCGATTGCCTCCTTCTTCATTCGGACAAAAAACGGGAGATAAGACCAGAACGGAATCTCAGGATAAAACAGGTTCGAGTAGGCGCAGCCGACTACGTTTATCAGGTGACCTGACGTACCGAGCATCACCGGCCCGAAAAGGGTAAAGCATACCTGCCCCTTCCGGAACCTGCTTTTTGCCGACATCTCAAACTTGAACCGCTCCTTATTGCAGTTACCGACGGGTATCGTAGCAAGGCCTCTACTCTGACACTGGATATGGATGTCAGTATCTTTCCTTACAAGGAAAACAAACTCTCCGCCATTGCTGTTGTCGGCGAAGCTGCTGAGAAAGCTGAGGGCATTCTGAAGCCCGCCACCTGTAACGATCGGCAACAAATTAACGATTACTTCCATCGCGTCCCCTTGACTACCACCGCTTCGTGTTATTTAGAGTTATATGGGATAGTCTTTTCAAATCGTACTTTCCCGTTAATTTTCTGGCAAGCATCTGGAAGCTGTCGTTGTTTCTGACTTCGATACGGGGAATCTCAAGGGGATGAACGGATGAACCTATGCTACCCCAAATCGTCGTCGCCCCGTACTGGTAACCTGCCTTCCTCAACAGTGACAACGTATTATCTGAGAACACCCCTCGTTGTCCATTGGGATATGCAAATGAAGTGACGTTCTCTCCCAGTATTTCCTCGAGATCAGTTTTGGACGAATATGCTTCCTGACCTGCACAATTGGCACTTGTTTCAAGGGTTTGCCTTATATTTGCATGGGTCCTTGAGTGGGAACCAATCTCCATCCCGAAACTATGCATCTCCCGCAGCATCCCCTTATTCAACATCAGTTTGTCCGGCAGCAGTTTATATCCTTTATTGGAACTCGTAGGAGAACTATCGATCAGCCCTGAGACGACGAAAAAGGTAGCTTCCAACTTGAGATCCAGAAGAATCGGTATGGCAAATTCGAAGTTGTCAAGGTATCCATCGTCAAAAGTCACGGCGACAGACCTATCCGGAAGAGACCCGCCAAAGAAGGCATTCATGAATTTTGTTAATGACATAATATTGTATTCATGTTCAATGAGCCACTGAAGGTGCGACTTGAAGGTGTCGGGATGCATTGAATTTTTATCACTCGGATGAATGCTATGATAGTAAACCACCCTGGGACGTATGCGCCGGGGTGTCACTGCGGACATTGCGATTAATATAAGTTTTTTAAGTTTGTCCATCTGCACAGGTCCTATTGATCGGAGGAAAAATTCAGGATATATCAACCGAAATTTTAGTAAGTATGAAAATCCGATCCGGTAAGCAGCCAGTGCCCCGGATGTGTCTGGTGTGAAACGAGAGACAGGTTGAAAAAATTGATATGGTTTGGTACGTTCAGAAATAAAAGCGACGAAAGCATGAGCGAAAGTCCGCTCGCTCTGGAGGTGTAAAACGTGATAAAGTCGACGCAGCAACGTTTTTTGACCTCGGAGATGATCCCAGAGAGCAGCCTTCTCATTTCAAATTGCGAGAGCCCTTGACGGAAAGAAAAAATGTCAAGCAGTTGGGCCTCCCGTAGCTTTCCGCGGTTCCCTGGCCGGATTATGGCCCAACCCTCTTCCGTAATAATTGTCAGATAACTTGCAAGTGGGCAGGTGTTATACCTCCAGGCAAGAAACTCGGACGATCTGCTATGCATTGCAAGGCCGCCGATGCATTTACTCAAAGGGAAAAATTCTGATTCCGGCATATTGAAATCATCCGAGGGAGTACAGCCAAATGATTTATCCGCCTTAATTGCCCCTATCCGGAACTTCCTACCAATTATTGTGCCAAAGAAATTTGCAGGCCTTGTCGGTAAAATCCATGAATCAACGCCACCCACGTCCGACCAATCCTTCTTCAGAAAGCCGTGGCGGCTGTTAGTGTTTGGAAAGTTATATAGAAGCTCGATGTTATCCAACTGTGCAGACTTTTGGACTGAGTCTAAGAGAATGGAAAACAAACCTTTTCCCTGAGAGCTTGGGTGGACAAAGGTCTCTGTTGAATATGCAGCCGAGATTGTTTTTTCACCGATAAGAACCTCAGCCTTTGAGAAAGCAACGACACCGGCTACCATACCTTTCTGACCGATGGCAACCTTAATTATGGGTGATCCAAACGGGTTCGGGGAAAACTTCCAACGGAACCAGCTTTCACCAGGATATTTGATATGATGTGACTCCTCCGCAGATGTTATGATGGGAGAAATCAGCTCGATCATATCCTGATTGAAATCAAGAATGTCGTATGATGTAGTTACTTTTTTTGTAGAGTTACTGCTACCAATCATAATTTCACCGAACAGAGAACAAACAAGGGTTGAACACTAAGTAGACAAGATGTGCTCTTTCCCATTGTTCACATCATTAATCTTAATAAAAAGCAGGCTCAGAGCTGAATATGTAAATAAAATTCCCAAAAAAGCGATAGTGGAAGTAATAGGCGATCTTACCGAAAAAAAGACATAAGGATACATCATCGCGGCAATAATCATTCCAACACCTTCCGAAGAATAGAGAACGGCTTTAACTGCCTCAAGTTTTTTAAGTCCGAATCCGAGTAAAAAAGAAAGAAGGAGTGCGCCGGGCACCCCGAAATCCGCGTAAAAATCCCCGCAAAAACCGTAGGATGCACTGTGAAAGCGGCCAAAACCATCACTGGTGGCCCTTATCATCCATGAGCCTAACATGGTCGGCTTTTCAGTCCAAACAACTCTCGGTACCCAAAAATAAAGAACAAATCCAGTCGACTTGCCAAGAAGAAAGGGATGGAAGTCCATATAGTCAACCATTTTAGAAAAAGCTTGAATAATTCCTTCTGGGCTCATCTTTGAAGCAATAAAAGAAGTAACCGGATCAATATTTGGGATGTTTTCTGATTGTTTGTGACCTGCATTAATTAAAGAATCTGAGCCAAAAGTACGAACGCTAACCATGAATTGCGTAAAACCAATAAGCGCAAAAAATGCTGGCACGATCCTTTTAAAGAGGGTCTTGAATTGCAATGCCTCAACATTGACTGAGACCAGTAAATATCCGAGCAGGGAAAACAAGAGAGGATATCTTGTGCCGGACAGAAACAAGATTATAAAGACTGGAAGACAGGATAAAATGATCAATGTATTATTTGATTTACGTGATGAACGGAAATAATATGCAATAAAAGCAGGTAAGATCATCCCTAAGGATTCAATTACTTTCACCCAAGCGACTTGATTTCCTCTCTCTTCAAAGACCGCATTTCTTCCTAAAACAAACATTTTCATTGCGGCGCTGAAACTGAATGAAAAATAAAAAATCACAATGAGCATAAGAGCTATATAGGTATATTTCCGAGGTCTTATATAAGCAGCGTAAATCTGTCTGGATTTAAAGTTCCCCAACAAATAACCAATAATGACTAAACTATTTGCAAGTAACAACAACCTGCTTGTGAACAATCCAGTATTTCCAAGTCTTGATATTTCGGAATTGAATACAATCCCTTCTGAGAGGATTATAAAGACGAATGCAATAATCCATAGGTGGATTAACAGCAGTTTTTTCTTTTTATATATATCCAACAACAGCATTATAATATAAAAATAAAAACTAAACGTGAATATCCAGACAATATTATCTGCAATTAAAATAAAGGATATATTGAATAATAGATAAAATATCCAAACAATCTTGCTCATTCCAGCCTACCTTATCTTTATAAAAGTTGAAACTTTTCAAGGTTCACAATACGCTTTATAGCAGACGCAGCCATTTTCCTGGTCATAATGGGTTATACTTTTTTGGCCATTGTCGAAGCAAGTTTGCTTTGAAGCAAATTAAACAGCTGTTTAAATAACCAGATACCTGAGGTGCCAAGCAACTTTTTGAAACATATTGCAAATATTACTAAAAAAATAGTAGTAACAGCAATAGAACAGAACAATACTAAGAATGAGCTTAAGTAGATATGTCGCAGGTAATTGGAGATGGAAAAACAAGCCAAATAAGCAACTAGCCCAAGAATAAAGCCGGGAATAACACCTTTCGCATATGTACTGAGTTTGGTGGACGTCAATCGTAATCCCAATTCAAGAGTCAGAAAACAGTCTATGACCATTGAAATAGTTATAGCGAGCGCTACGCCTGCGATACCCCAATTTTTCCCAAACCATGCTCCGATAATGACTGCCAAAGCAAAGACCACTTTACGCAATGCAGGTCGATAGACAACGCCAAGTGCATTAACAAAGGCGTCCGAGATTCTGGATTGGCAGCGAAATGTGAGACCAATCATAAGCAATTGGGCTGGCTGGACCGCATCGCGCCACTTTGGCCCGAGATAAACCATTACAAGTTCAGGGGCCAGAACGATCATCATCACGCTGATCGGAACCAGAAGAAGATGTATAATGCTTAATGAATGGCAGTAAGCTAAAGACAGCCGGTCTGTTTGCTCCTGGATTCTGGAGGCGACAGCAAACAGCACCCTTTCCAGAACGTCGCCGAGATAACGAGCGAATATCACCATGATATTAAATGCCTGCTGATATATACCTAAAGACGCTGAGCCCAAACAGCGACCGACAATGAAATTATCACCATTGTTTGCAATAAACTTAAAGAGGGTGGAAAGGGTTACGCCCCCCCCGTAGCCTGTCAGCTTTCGGAATTCAGCTGCGGCAAATAATAGACGTTTCGGGTGTGGCTTCAACAATATCAAAACAACTGCATGGACAAGACTAGTCCCTATTGCTGCTCCGACCAATGCCCAGACACCATACCCACACATTGCCATGATGATACCACAGACTGCATACCCAAGAGTGTAGGTGAAGAAGGATACCCAAAACAGTTTCCTGAACGCAATTTCCCGTACTAACAGAAACTCGGCGACGATAGAAAAATTGTTAAAAAGCACGCATAAACTCAGTGCCCGTAAAACGCCGGTTATTTCAGGGTTATGAAAAAATAAAGCAAAAATCGGTGCTATTAAGATGATTAGTGTTGTCAACAATACAGCTACGCAAATAGATAGGGAAAAAGCCACTCTGATGTACCTGTCTGTTAAGATCTTTTGTTGAACAATCGCCTGTCCGAAGCCAAATTTTGAAAATATTCCTGCAAATCCTATAGCAATATTAGCGACAGCAACAACACCAAATTCTGCAGGTCCCAATAATCGAGCTAAAACTGCAGTTACTGCCAGTTGCACTATTCCCTGTGTTACTAAGGTCGCAAATTGCCAAGCACCGCTGCCCAAAGTCTCTTGTGTGAGTGAAATACGATTGCTCAAAATTAAAAAACCTCCAATGCCTGAGAAAGAACCTCCCATCCAATACTGACATTGAAGGGTCGACGGATTTAGGGAGTCGAGAGTTGTTGCTGGCGACAGAGCCTGACTCCCAAGAAGCGTTTACGTTGTCACTAAATAGCTGTGTACTCGATACTGATCGTACCGGTTAGATAACCTGAGGTGGTACCTGCTCCCTGTACAATTTCAACATATATGCCTTCGTTTGTATAAACATTCGCGTCTATCGTCACAGGGTAAATCACCGGCCTAGTGGTCGTGGCAGCAGGGATGGTGACGGTTCCAATAAGAACTGTTTTGGCAGTGTCATTGTATATATTTATTATTTTAGTAGATGTTGTGTCCGTGCCTGTATAATTTTTTTTTGTGTTTATGGTAACGGATTTGATTGAACAATACTGGCCATAAAAAGGCAAGGACAGGGATTGAGGCAATGCAGACCCAGCAGCTACCAATGTGCTGACAGCCACATCAATCTTGGAGAGGTTGGCAAATCGCAAGGGTGTAAGCAATACGGTTCCAGAATTCGGGTACGCAGTGCCTTTTGCAAGGGTTATGTCGGAATACACAACATGGCCACCTGTGCTACGACAGTTTGTGAACGAGATGTTCGGGTAGACAGCACCTAATGTCGAGGTATCTGTGAAAATAATTTCACTTGGGGCATTCAAACTGCTGTTCTTTATGTCAATTCCAGTAAGTCGCATCGGTTGATAACTCGTGCTGCTTTTTACTTCTATCTTCCCCTCGAAAAACGAGTTGTCAACGGAAACAAATACCGGACCACCCACAGTAATCCAACGCGCATCACGCCACGGTTTAATGCCGCCACCCGTCAAGCCACAACCTCTGATAACAATGGTTCCACTAACAGATGCTCCGTCCGCGTTGATGAGTTTAGGAGTCTTTGAATGATTCTTGATGTTATGGGCGGCAGTCCATTCCATCTTGCAGTTGGTCAGTTCAAAGTATGAACCGGCTGACCACTTTTGTGCCGTGTCTTTCATATTTATGAACGTGCCATCCATTATAATGTTGCTGTCTGTAATTCTTGTGCGATGAAAACCGGCTATATTGAATGCATAGGTGATTGCGCCGTTCCAGGTGCAATGGTCAAAGGTGTTCAAGATCGCCTGAGTGTTATCCGAATCCAGGAATATGTTACAATTATTAAAAGTGCAATCTTGAAAATAGTTTGTATCACCGTTCAACGTACCGTTCATCCACATCACTCTGTTAAATCCTGAAGTATAGACTCGCCTCATCAAAAATTTTTGGCCACCGCCCTTACCATTATAGTTGAATAAATCATTGGTCCATGTTGTGTTCGCACCCACCGCTATGTGCTTGAAACTCATATCTGACACTTCGAAACTGGACACTATTCCCATATTGAACATTACACCGGTGTCAGTGGTGCGAGTAACGGTAGTGGCAAACTGTCCTGCTCCGTAGAATTTTATTCCCAACAAGGCAGGCGAGCCAGCAATACCGGAACCGATAGTGCCATCAACCCTGAAAATACCCTTCGGGACAAATACAAGACCCTGCCCCCATCCAGACTTCCCTGAGGGCGATGTTTTTGCGTAGGCATAAATGGCGCGTTCAAAGGCTGACGTGGAATCGACCGTTCCTGTGGGGTCGGCCCCCCACCAAATGACATTGACCTCTTTGACGGTGCCTTTTCCGAACGAGACCGGTCCATTACCCTTAAACACTTGGTACATCCCCGCATCAAAAGTACCGTTAATGGCAAGGGGTTCCGAATTGTTGACCCCCCCACTGGGGAGCACTTTGATGTTCGCGTTCAAGACAGGTGGCACCATGCTCCATACTGTAGATATGACTAGCAGTTTTCCAGCCGCTACTGCTGCAGCGTCGCCAGCGGCAAGTGTGTTATATGCACTGGCATCAATCCAAGGCCCTTTAATGACAATATTGTTCACCACCTGCGTAGGGGAGGCCGCAAATACGGGTTGAATCATCGCCAGTAATAACAGTGGAAACAAAATAAAGCACTTCATATATCCTCTTACCCATTAAATTGATTCACACTTTGTTGACTTCTAAGGGGGACAGGCACGAATGGCACTAGTTTAAGCGGTAGTTGCATGATTTCATTGCCAATTTCTTTGAAAGCACAGACTTCATCAATGCCATTTTTCTGCGGGTCTGAAAAAGGCTTTAGTTACAGGGTTTGCAGTAAAAAACTCGAAATCTAAGTGCTGTATTATGCATAAGCCATCACGTCAGATTTGGCCAATATTTTCAAGCAAATATCCTTAAACTAGCGCCATTCGGGACAGGCACCTTTTAATGAACCCGCCTGCCTTTTGCACTCTAACCAGTGGGTGAAAGAACAACGCATTGTTATAACTACTTTCGAATTAGCGCCAAACGCCTCTGGTATCGATTAACACCTTTTCCTTCAGAAGTTCCCGGTCGATATCCTTGAACTCTTCGTGATCAACCAGCACCAGAAGAATATCCGACTCTTTCAAAACTTCTCCCAACTCGTAAAGCGGAAATTCCTTAAAATTACCATTTACGTTGGGCTCGCACGCCATTACACGACCAACCCCGGCCTTTATCAAGTCTCGTGTAATCTCCATAGCCGGCGACTCGCGCAGGTCGTCTATGTTAGCTTTGAAGGCCAAACCAAGACAGCCGATGACCGGATCCTTGAAACGCTCCGATTTGGCTTTTACCTTGTCCAAACTTCCTAAGGGGGACAGACACCTTTTAATGAACCCGCCTGGCTCTTGCACTTAATCCGTTGGTGATAGGATAACGCATTGCGATAACTACATTCGCATCAGCGCCAAACGCCTCTGGTATCGATCAACACCTTTTCCTTCAAAAGTTCCCGGTCGATCTCCTTGAACTCTTCGTGATCAACCAAACCGATAACCGGCTCTTAACCGCCGAAGAAGGCGGATGCACGCCGAGTAAGGCAAAAAGCATTTAGGGTAAATCTAAAATCATATCTTTTTTTCTTCCGCATTTCTCTGCGTGTTCGGCGTCAATCGGCGGTTTCACTGCTTTGAATCTTTTCTTAACCGCCGAGAAAGGCGGATACACGCCGAGTAAGGCAAAAAGCATTTAGGGTAAATCTAAAATCATATCTTTTGTTTCTTCCGCATTTCTCTGCGTGTTCGGCGTCAATCGGCGGTTTCACTGCTTTTGAATCTTTTCTTAACCGCCGAGAAAGGCGGATACATGAAGAAAAATCATTAATAATCAAGTACAATTCGTTTGACTTCCAGCTTGGGAGTTCCAAAATTCACTAGTAAGCACACACGCAATCCGGTTGCTTTCAGATAGTTCAGACATTGTGCTCGATGAACATTATCCAGCGCCTTGACTGCTTTCAACTCTACAAGTATCTGGTCATTCACCAACAGATCTGCAACGTAGTCTCCAACTTCTACTCCGTCATATATTACCTTGACAGGTTGCTGCTGTACGACCTTCAAGCCGATTTTTCTGATTTCATGAGCAAGGGCGTTTTCATAGACCTTTTCAAGAAAACCAGACCCGAGTTTCGAGATAACGGCGTAGCAACAGCCAATGATTATTTCAGTCGTTTGATCGAGAATTTCTCTTTGCGAATCTGTGTCCATAGACAAGTCCACTGATTTAAAGTCATTTATTAACCGCCGAGAAAGGCGGATGCACGCCGAGTTGTCAAATTCTGTAAACCGAAAACCTCAGACTTGTTTCTTCAAGTTTTTCTCTGCGTACATCGGCGGTTTCCTGCTTTTGAATCTTTTCTTAACCGCCGAGAAAGGCAAAAAGCATTTGGGGTGAATCTAAAATCATATCTTTTTCTTTTTTCCGCATTTCTCTGCGTGTTCGGCGTTCATCGGCGGTCCCACTGATTTTCAATGCATTTTTTAACCGCCGAGAAAGGCGGATGCACGCCGACTTCAAAAGCTTCATGCTCGCACATTGCATCAGTCGTTATCGCGATCAATCCCCACCCCGATTAACTGCAATCCGGTATCAGTAACCTTCCATGAACCATATCTCCGAGCCCCTTCCCTCTGCAGAAGCCCTTTTGACTTCAATCGGGCAATATACTCTCTGGCCGTGTCGGAACTTATCTCAAGTTCACGGGAAAGATCAGTACTGCTATATGCTGGATACAATGCCAGTTTGCTCAGAATCCTGTTTTCCAACGCCGTCAATTGGGG
>JBAYZR010000046.1:0-15324 GCA_041672425.1 Pedobacter sp.
CGCAAGTTACAAAAATGGCTATTGTTGGAAATTTATTACGAAATGCTTTTTTGAAACCCTTATGTTTTTAGTGCGTTATCCAGTCAGCGGGAACTGCTGTATAGATAGCAACGTGTAGGCGGATGTTAATGCATTATCCTGATATCAATGGTAAATTACGCACTTTCAAGAAAAACTTCTGACTAAATTTCTGAAATTCTGCAAGAAAGCGAGGTACGTAAAGGCTGAAATTGTGCCGATTTTACGTTTTGCAAGAGGCTCAATAGTTCTTCTGTCTGCGCCCCACAAACTTCATCTGGGGTTCATCAACCCATGAATTCAACTCGTCAAAACTTCAGGAGTCACTGCCGGTACTATAGGATTGGCTTCTGCCTAACCTTCTTCTGTGGCATTTCTTCTTCTACGAGTTCTATCAAAGAAATAGGAGCGGTATCACCTTGGCGGATTCCAAGCTTAATGATACGCGTATAGCCACCAGCGCGGTCTTTATAACGTGGTGCAATTGTGGTAAAAAGCTTGTGGACAACAGACTTCTCGCGGATATAGGACGCTGCGAGACGCATGGCATGCAAATCACCACGCTTACCTAAAGTGATCATTTTCTCAGCAACTGATCTGATCTCTTTTGCCTTGGCATCGGTAGTTGTTATTTTTTCATGATTGAGCAGCGAAGTGACCATGTTCCGAAACATCGCTTCACGATGACTGGTAGTCCTACCAAGTCTCCTGCCCGCATTATTGTGACGCATAACTCATTTCCTTTCTGAAGCTGACAACTGTCAGAGGCATTACTCTTCTTCCTTCTCTTCACCACGTAAGCGGCCAATGATTTCTTGATCAGGAAATCCATCAAGCTTCATGCCAAAGGTAAGACCCATCTCACTAAGTATGTCCTTGATCTCATTTAATGATTTACGTCCGAAGTTCTGAGTTTTCAACATTTCGGCCTCAGTTTTAGAAACAAGTTCACCAATAAGTTTAATACCAGCATTTTTCAAACAATTAGCAGAGCGAACTGACAACTCAAGTTCTTCAACCGTACGGTAAAGGTTCTCGTTAATCTTGTCTTTATCTTCTTGCGTTTCTTCTAACTGCGGAGGTTCTGATTCCTCATCAAAATTAATAAAAATACATAGTTGTTCTTTCATAATTTTTGCAGCGTAGGATATCGCATCTTCTGGCTTAGCACTTCCGTCAGTCCAGACCTCAATTGTCAGTTTATCGTAATCAGTCATCTGGCCAACACGGGCATTAGATACTGCAAAGTTAACTTTTTTTATCGGAGAATAAATAGAATCTATAGGAATTGTGCCAACTGGAGCTTTTTCGTCCCGATTACGATCAGCAGAAACATACCCCTTGCCCATCTTTACAGTCAGTTCAACTTCAAGATTAGCATCTTTGCCGCAAGTAGCAATATGGTGATCAGGGTTCATCACTTCAACATTATGTCCCAAAAGGATATCACCAGCCTTAACTATACCTTCACCCTTATGAAGAATACGAATAATGGCTTGATCAGATGAGTGCAATTTAAGCCGCACACCTTTAATATTTAGGATAATATCAGTTGCATCTTCAGTAACGCCTTGTATTGCAGAAAATTCATGAAGTACACCCTTGATACGAACAGATGTAATAGCAGCACCTTGAAGAGAAGAGAGCAGTATCCTCCTTATGGAATTACCTAGAGTAGTACCAAAACCACGTTCAAAGGGCTCTGCATAAAATTTACCATATGTATCTAAAAGAGTTTCCTTTTCAAATTGAAGCTGTTTTGGCCTAATAAGATCACGCCAATTTTTATACATTCCAACCTCCTCCGGAGGGTATTATCCGGTTCTGGATATTTCGGGCAAAGGTACCTGAAAACCCAAGAATTATTTCGAGTAGAGTTCGACGATCAGCTGCTCTTGAATTGGAGTTGTGATATCCTCTCGTACAGGTAGCCCTTTGAGGCTTCCTTTGAATGTATCACGGTCTAGCTCAAGCCACTGAGGAATTCCACGCCGAACAACCGCTTCCAGAGAATCGTTGATGGAGGTAATTTTCTTGCTCTTATCACGCAATTCTAAAACATCAGATGATTTGAGCTGTATTGAAGGAATGTTAACTTTCTTGCCATTAAGAGTAAAATGGCCATGACGAACCAGCTGTCGCGATTCAGTCCTTGAAGAAGCAAATCCAAGTCGATAAACTACATTATCAAGACGACGCTCAAGTAGTGAAAGAAGATTTTCACCCGTAACTCCCTTTAAGCGATCAGCTTCAGCAAAATAACTACGGAATTGTTTTTCCAATAAACCATAGATACGCCTAACTTTTTGTTTTTCACGTAACTGAATGCCGTAAGAAGAGATTTTTACTCGAGCTTGACCATGCTGACCTGGAGGATAGTTACGACGTTTGATTGCGCATTTATCGGTATAGCAACGATCACCTTTCAAATACAATTCCATATTTTCTCTTCTGCACAGACGGCATGAAGGTCCTGTATAACGTGCCAATGAAAACCTCCTTTATTAATCAAAATTTATTATACTCTTCTTCTCTTAGGAGGACGGCATCCATTATGAGGAATCGGAGTCACATCCTTGATAAAGCTCACGTTAAATCCTGCCGCCTGAAGTGCCCTGAGAGCGGACTCTCGACCGGAACCAGGCCCCTTCACATAGACTTCTACATTTCGTAGTCCGTGTTCCTGAGCTTTTTTTGCGCAGTCTTCAGCCGCAATCTGAGCAGCGAATGGGGTGCTTTTTCGCGATCCCTTAAAACCTTTCGCACCTGCCGTTGACCAAGCAATTACATTACCAGCCGCATCGGTTATAGTAATAATGGTATTATTGAAAGTTGCCTGTATATGGGCAACACCATTTGTAATGTTTTTGCGTTCTTTCTTCTTTCGCAGAACTTTCTTAGCTGGACTTGCCATTGGTGTTCTCCAAAGCTAAATAGGATTATTTCTTTTTACCCGCAACAGTACGGGCTGGGCCTTTACGGGTACGAGAATTTGTCTTAGTACGCTGTCCCCTGACCGGAAGTCCCTTTCTGTGACGAAGGCCACGGTAACAACCGAGATCCATGAGCCTTTTAATGTTCATGGAAACTTCTCGTCGCAGATCGCCTTCAACCTTACAATTACGGTCAATCTCATCACGAAGCCGAGAAACTTCTGCCTCAGTAAGTTTATCGGTACGGGTTTCCGGATCGATTTTAGATTCTATAAGGATTAATTCCGCTGTAGATCGGCCAATACCGAAAATATAGGTGAGTGCGATGACTATCCTCTTGTTCCTTGGTAAATCAATACCTGCAATTCGTGCCAATTGAAAGTCCTCCTTTAATTACTCATCCCTGACGCTGTGAATGCTTGGGAATGTCACAGATTACACGGACAACACCCTTACGCTTGATGATCTTACATTTGTCACAAATCTTTTTCACAGAAGCTCTAACTTTCATTTATCTCTCCTCACACGTGACTACAAGCATGTCAAAATAACTGGTCCCGAATCTGTAATGGCAACAGTATGTTCAAAATGCGCAGAAAGACCACCATCACAGGTTTCTATAGTCCAACCATCTTCTAAAACTCGTACATTATGACTTAGCTGATTAATCATTGGCTCTATAGCCAGCACCATCCCTGACTTAAGAAGAACACCTTTACCAGACACACCAAAATTAGGCACCTGAGGATCCTCATGAAGAGATCTTCCAATACCATGCCCAACAAAATCTCGCACTACAGAAAAACCTTTAGTTTCCACAAAGGATTGAATGGCATGGGATATATCAAACAGCCTGCCACCTGGCACTGCCCTTCTGATCCCCTCACACAAAGACTGCTCAGTGACATCAATGAGAGCTTTTGCTAAATCAGAAACATCCCCTACAGGCACTGTTATAGCTGCGTCACCATAAAACTCATTAAATAAGATTCCAAAGTCCAAACTCAATATATCGCCATCTTTAAGTGGAATTGAAGTAGGTATCCCATGAACAACTTGATTATTTAGCGAGCAACACAACGCATTAGGATAATTATGATAGCCCTTAAAGGCTGGTTTAGCTTTGTGCTTCCTAGCCTCGTCGATTGCCATGGACTCCAAATCCTGTGTAGTAACCCCTGGCTTTACATGCTCTTTAAGCAAAGCAAGAATTTCAGCAACCATCTTACAGGGTATCGTCATCCTTTCAATCTCACGAAGAGACTTAAGAATGATCACATAACCGCCCTTCAAGCAACCCACTGATCTGTGACTGGATTTCTTTTATAGATGCACTACCGTCAATGCGCCGTAACAATCCAGCCTGCTTATAAAAATCTTTTAAGGGCGCTGTTTGCTGAGCATAAACAGCAAGTCTATTTATAATCGTACTTTCCTGATCATCCTCCCGCTGAATCAATGCACTACCACACAAGTCACATATATTGACGCATACTGGCGGATCATATGTAATGTGATACCCCTTGCCACAAGCAGAACAAGTACGCCTACCAGATAATCGTTGAATAATTTCAACATCATCAAGTTCAAGAGAAATTACGGTATCTATCTCCAGACCAATTTCAAACAATAACTTACCAAGGGCAACTGCTTGACGAATCGTTCTCGGAAATCCATCCAGAACAAAACCACAACTACAATCAGAAATTGCGAGACGCTCTTTAACAATAGCAAGAACGACCTCATCCGACATAAGACCACCTGCATCCATGATCTTTTTTGCCTCTAAACCAAGCGTTGTTTGTGCCTTAACCGCCGCTCTCAAGATGTCACCAGTAGATATCTGCGGAATATTAAAACGTTCCACAATAAACTGAGCTTGAGTACCCTTGCCAGCGCCAGGGGGACCAAAAAGAATCAGGTTCATATCACTTCCTACCCTTAATCCTCACACCCTTTAAAAACCCTTCATAATTACGGGTAATTAAATGAGATTCGATCTGAGCGACTGTGTCCATACCAACACCTACAGCAATCAACAATGCTGTACCGCCGAAATAGAATGGTAAATTAAGTTTACCAATCAGAATCGATGGCAAAACACAGACAACTGAAATATATATGGCTCCGGCAAAAGTTAGTCGCGTGAGAACACTATCCATGAAATCAGACGTTTCCTTACCCGGCCTAATCCCTGGAATATATCCACCATGTTTTTTAATATTTTCAGCAACATCTACTGGATTAAAAGTTACAGCCGTATAGAAATAACAGAAAAATACAATAAAGACAACATAAAAGATATTATAGGCCCAATTGCCAGGTGACAAACTTTTAGCAGCCTGTTGAACCCAAGGGATATTAATAAAATTAGCAATAGTTGCGGGAAACATTATTATTGAAGAAGCAAAGATCGGAGGTATTACACCAGCCATATTAACTTTTAGAGGTAGATGAGATGATTGAGCATTGAAAGTCTTAAGACCAACTACTCTTTTTGCATAGTGAATGGGAAGCCTGCGTTGTCCTCGTTCTACAAAAACAATACCTGCAATAACTAAAAACATAAGTGCTAGGACAAATATAATAACAAACAAAGAAATCTGACCTGCGTTAAGTAACTTTACAGTATTGCCAAGTGCTGTAGGTATGCGAACTACAATTCCTGCAAAAATTATAAGGGATATGCCATTACCAATTCCCTTCTCTGACATTTGTTCGCCAAGCCACATTATAAAAGCGGTTCCGGCCGTTAGGGTGAGTACTGTCAAAAGTCGAAATGACCATCCTGCGTTAGGTACAACCAACTCACCTGCTGGCCCACGCATACTCTCTAGGCCTATAGCAATGCCAAGTCCCTGAACAACGCTCAATACAACTGTTCCATAACGCGTATACTGGATAATTTTTTTACGACCTGATTCGCCTTCTTTAGAAAGCTTTTCTATGGCAGGCACTACCACAGTAAGCAACTGAAAAATAATAGATGAAGAAATATATGGCATTATTCCCAAAGCAAAGACACTGAGGCGCTCAAGCGCACCACCAGAAAACATATCAAAAAGGCCAAGGAGTGTTCCTTGAGCTTGCTTGAAAAAATGAGATAACGCAATACGGTCTATACCGGGAGTTGGAATATGGCATCCAATACGGTACACGGCAAGCATGCCTAAAGAAAACAGTACTCTGCTCTTGAGCTCAGGGATTTTAAAGATGTTCTTAAGTGCCTCAAGCACTAGGATATCTCCTCAATAGTTCCACCTGCTGCAATGATTTTATCTTTTGCAGATAGACTAAACCTTGTGGCTGATACAGTTAGTGACTTTGCTATGTCACCATTACCAAGTATTTTGACATTTAAATTTGATCTATTAACTAGTCCCTTTGCTATGAGAGTTTCTAAATTAACAATTGATCCAGCCTCAAAGGCATCAAGCTGCTTTAGATTTACAACAGAATATTCTATCCGCTCTATAGGTGTAAATCCGCGTTTAGGAAGTCGGCGTTGCAATGGCATTTGGCCGCCTTCGAAACCAGCTTTTATACTGCCGCCAGAACGGGCTTTCTGTCCCTTATGTCCTTTAGTAGCGGTTTTACCGTGACCTGAACCAGTACCACGACCGATACGTTTTCTTTTTTTTGTCGAACCTATTGCAGGTTTGAGTGTATTTAAATCCATTATATCCACCCTTTTTACTGTTCGATATGTAGCATATGATTAATCTTCATAATCATTCCCCGTATTTCGGGGGTATCTTGAAGTTCAATCGTCTTATTAAGCCTATTCAAACCAAGGCCAGCAACGATGTCACAATGTTTTTTGGATTTACCAATTGTGCTCTTGATGAGAGTAACACGCAGTTTGGCATTCATAATTATATTCACCTCAGTAATTTATTCAGTCAAACCGCGACGTGCTGCAATTTCTTCAGGAGTTTTAAGTCGTTTAAGTCCAGCAAAAGCTGCCTTAACTACATTATGAGGATTATTGGATCCAAGGCATTTAGAAAGAATATTATTAATCCCAGCAGCCTCGAAAATGGCCCGAGCAGCACCGCCCGCAATAACACCAGTACCGGCTGAAGCCGGCTTCATAAGAAGCTTACCTGCACCAAACTTACCTTCAATTTCAAAAGGAATTGATTGGCTCTGATTGACAGGAACCTTGATAAGATTCTTTTTAGCCTGCTCAACGCCCTTTCTGATCGCTTCTGGCACCTCATTAGCTTTGCCAAGTCCATAACCAACATGTCCACTACCGTCACCTACGACAATCAGAGCCGAAAAGCTGAAACGACGACCACCCTTAACAACTTTAGCGACACGACTGATATGTACTACACGGTCAGTAAGATTCAGTTCTACAGGATTTATTCTACTCAATGAAAACCTCCTCAAACGCTTTAGAAAAGAAGTCCAGCCTCACGGGCAGCATCAGCCAGTGCCTTGATCCTACCATGGTAGAGAAAACCGTTTCGGTCAAAGACAACTGAGGTAATACCTTTTTCAATTGCCAACCGTGCTATATCTTTGCCCACATGAGATGCAGCATTTATATTACCAGTTGAAGATAGTCCGACTGTAACTGTAGACAATGTAGAACATGCAACAATGGTGACTCCCTTCGAGTCATCGATAAGTTGGGCATAAATATGTCGTGTACTTTTAAATACATTAAGACGCGGACGCACTGTAGTGCCACGCACTTTTTTGCGCACGCGCACTTGTCGCTTGTGACGAGTTATGGTTTTAAGTGCCGTTTTTGCCACAGAAATCTCCTTATAAGAGACTATTTTTTGCCTGTTTTACCTGCTTTTCTCAGGATAGTCTCGTTAGCGTATTTAATGCCCTTGCCCTTGTATGGTTCTGGTTCACGGAATGATCTGATCTTGGCAGCAGTCTGGCCAACAAGTTCTTTGTCAAAGCCTCTGACCGCAATTTTTGTCATTTTTTCAACAGTAATGGTTATACCTTCGGGTATAGAAAAATTAACAGGATGAGAATAACCCAGACTAAGTACTAGTTCTTTATCCTTAACCTCAGCACGATAGCCAACACCATTTATCTCCAGATTGGTCTGAAAACCTTTTGTAACCCCAATGACCATATTATTGATCAACGTACGTGTAAGTCCATGTGCAGCACGAGTCGAAGTATTATCATTATTTCTGATAACAAGTATGCTCATCTCAGACATGTCAAGCGAAACGCATGACATAACCTGACGGTTTAACATGCCATTTGGTCCTTGTACAGAAAGGACAGAATCGTTAAAAGTGAGCTTGACACCCTTAGGTATTTCAATGGGAAGCTTCCCTATTCTCGACATTGATTCTTGCTCCTTAATTTCAGTTATTACCAGATGGTGCAGAGGATCTCACCGCCAACACCAGCTTTTCGAGCAGTATTGTCAGTAATAATCCCTTTAGAAGTGGAAAGAATCGCCACACCCATGCCACTTTTAATAACCGGAATATCTTCTGCCTTCTTATAAACCCGGCCACCTGGTTTACTAATACGCTTGATCTCATTTATCACGCTATCTTTTTCATCAATATACTTTAGATATACTCTAAGGACACCCTGCAGATTATCAGAAATTACCTTATAATTCTTAATGAAGCCTTCTTGTTTAAGAACAGTAGCGATATTGACCTTAAGATTAGAAGATGGGATATCTACCTTCTGAAGTTTAACCATATTCGCATTTCTGATTCTTGTTAGCATATCGGCAATTGGATCTGTCATGGACATTCTTCGTGACTCCTGTCTAATTGTTCATTCGTTATTGATTACCAGCTGGATTTGATCACGCCAGGTATCTGTCCCGAGGAAGCATATTTACGGAGGCATATCCTGCACATCTGAAACTTGCGGTAATATGCTTTCGGTCTGCCACATACCTTGCAACGACTATGCTGTTGCACTTGAAATTTTGTCTTACGCTGGGATTTAATGATCATTGAAACTTTTGCCACGGAATCCTCCCGAATGTCTTAGTTCCTGAACGGCATGCCCAGGTACTTAAGCAACGCCCTGCCTTCTTCGTCTGTTTTGGCGCTTGTAACTATAGTAATATTTAACCCTTTAATCTTATCAACATTGTCATAGTTGATTTCAGGAAAAATAAGCTGTTCTTTGATGCCAAGGGTATAATTACCATTTCCATCAAAAGCCTTGGGGGAAACGCCCTTAAAATCGCGCACTCTGGCCAATGAAACGTTCATGAGACGATCAAGAAACTCATACATTCTATCACGACGTAACGTAACCATACACCCAATCGGCATACCTTGGCGCAATTTAAAAGTTGCAATTGATTTTTTTGCTTTAGTAATCACAGTCTTTTGTCCAGTGATAGCATTCAACTCCGCGCTTGCAGAATCAAGTATTTTAATGTTCTGAATCGCTTCACCAAGCCCCATATTAACGACTACTTTTTCTATACGAGGGACTTCCATTATATTTTTATAACTAAAGTCCTTACGCAGCTTGGGAACTACATCAGTATTATAAAGTTCTTTAATTCGGGCCATTGATGTTTTCTCCTATCTATTTCTCAAGAGAACTGCCACATTTTACACAGATTCTCTGTTTTTCGCCATTCTCAAGAGTTGTTCTCCTGATCCTTACCGGCGTGGCACACTTGGAACAGAACGGTAAGACGTTGGATATATGGATCGAGGCCTCCTTTTCTTTGATCCCTCCGGCCTCATTGCCACGAGCTTTAAGATGGCGCTTTACCATATTAAGACCCTCTACAATTACACTATCCTTCTTGGGTAATAATTGAAGTATTTTGCCGGTCTTATTCTTCTCTTTCCCGGCGATAATCATCACCGTATCACCCTTACTGACATGTGATTTTGTAGCTTGCATCTTTGATTCTCCGATTCGGATTAGAGTACTTCTGGCGCGAGGGATATAATCTTCATGAACTTTTTGGCGCGCAATTCCCTGGCAACAGGGCCAAAGATGCGAGTACCAATTGGTTCCTTCTGGTTGTTGATGACTACACCAGAGTTGTCATCAAAACGGATAAAAGAGCCATCAGGACGTCCTAATTCTTTAGCGGTTCTAACAATGACCGCCTTAACCACGTCACCCTTTTTAACTTTTGAATTCGGAAGAGCTTCACGAACAGAAGCTACAATTATGTCTCCAATTCCGGCATATTTGCGTTTGGAACCACCTAACACCTTAATGCAAAAAAGTTTCTTGGCTCCGGAATTATCGGCAACGTCTAGTATTGACTGCATTTGTATCATTACTGATTTCCCCTGTCCTAAGAAATGCTTTCAATGATCTGCTTTAGATTCCAGCGCTTGTCCTTACTAATTGGACGGCACTCAATGATCTGTACCCGATCTCCCATTTTGCAATTGTTTTTTTCGTCATGAACCTTATACCTAACACTACGCTTAATGTATTTATTATATACAGGGTGTTTGACAAGTCGATCTACTCTGACAACAGCAGTTTTCTCCATCTTATTGCCTACCACGACACCTACCTGTAATTTTTTGTGACCACGTTCACTCATCTGTTACTCCCTATGGCTTGTTCTCGGTAATAATAGTGCTTACCCTGGCAACATCTTGACGGAGACCCCTCAACTTAGCAGTGTTTTCAAGCCTGCCAGTATGCAATTGAAATTTTAAATTGAAGAGTTCCTGAGTGAGTTCAGCCTTCTTCTTAACAAGATCCTCAGCAGACAGATTGCGTAATTCACTAGGTTTCATGGCTATCACCTCTGGCAATAAACTTCGTGGAAAGAGGTAGCTTGTGCGCAGCTAATCGTAGTGCCTCACGAGCAATCTCCTCTGTAACACCCTCCATCTCATAGAGAAGAGTGCCTGGCTTAACAACAGCAACCCAAGAATCAGGAGATCCTTTGCCCTTACCCATCCTAGTTTCCGCAGGCTTCGATGTTAATGGCTTATCAGGGAAGACCCTAATCCAGATTTTACCACCCCTCTTTATATAACGAGTCATGGCAATACGTGCTGCTTCAATCTGGCGAGAATCTAACCAACCACACTCAGTTGCCTGTAGACCAAACTCGCCGAAGGAGAGAGTTGTACCACGGCAGGGTTTGCCATTCATGCGTCCCTTCATTTGTTTTCTATGTTTAACCCGTTTCGGCATTAACATTGAAACTTACTCCTATTCTGCAATGAATTAATTTATTGGCCGGGAAGTATTTCACCCTTAAATATGAGTACCTTGATACCAATAAGGCCGTAAGTTGTCTTTGCTTCAGCAAAACCGTAATCAATATCAGCACGAAGAGTATGCAGAGGAACCCTTCCTTCACGATACCATTCTGTACGAGACATTTCAGCTCCACCTAAACGTCCAGAACAAGTGATCCTAATTCCTTTAGCCCCAAATTTAAGTGCAGAAGTTACGCTCTTTTTCATGGCTCTACGAAATGCGATCCGACGCTCAAGCTGTAAAGCAACATTCTCAGCAACCAGTTGTGCATCTAATTCTGGCTTACGGACCTCGCTAATATTTATAAATATTTCTTTAGAAGTAAGGTTTGCCAACTCTTTTTTAATTGTTTCAACTTCAGATCCCTTTTTACCTATAATCAGACCAGGTCTCGCCGTGAAGATATTTATCTTAGTCTTGTTAGCAGCCCGCTCAATTTCGATTTTTGAGACACCGGAACTATAAAGACGTTTTTTTAAGTAGGCACGAATCTTGAGATCTTCATGTAAAAGCTTTGCGTAATCTGCTTCCGCATACCATTTTGAATCCCACGTTTTTATTACGCCAAGCCTGAAGCCTATCGGATTAACTTTTTGTCCCAAACTACACCTCCACGTTATGAAACTATTTCGAGTCTGAAAGTATTACGTTGATATGGCTATTTGGCTTACGAATCTTACTTGCGCGACCCATAGCACGAGGCACGAAACGCTTAAGAACTGTCCCGCCGTCAACAAATATGGTTTTTACGAACAGCTTGTCTACATCTGAAACACCCTTCTGTTCAGCATTTGCTACTGCAGATCTGAGCAGTTTAATGATAATTTTTGCAGAAGGTTGCGGTAGGAATTTCAAACAATTGAGAGCATCTTGAATGCCTTTACCTCGTACGAGATCGACTACCAGACGTGATTTTTGCGGAGAAAGTCGTATGGATGTAAGTTTTGCGCTAGATTCCATTTAAAGCTCCCTTGCTACTTCTTAACTTTGCTTTTCTTGTCAGCTGCATGGCCATGAAAAGTCCTGGTTGGGGAAAATTCACCCAACTTGTGGCCAACCATATTTTCAGTAACGTATACCGGGATAAACTTACGGCCATTATGCACCGCCAGGCTTAGCCCAATAAAATCCGGCGTGATCGTTGAACGACGCGACCAAGTCTTAATAATTTTTTTTGAATTAGGACCTTCAGACTGTACCTTCTTAATCAGGTGTCCATCAACAAAAGGGCCTTTTTTAATAGAACGTGCCATTATTCAGCCTCTCACGAGTTATTTGCTACGCTTCTTGACAATGAAACGATCAGATGACTTATTTGTTCTAGTTTTATATCCTTTAGTAGGAATACCCCAAGGAGTAACCGGATGACGTCCACCAGACGTACGGCCTTCACCACCACCATGAGGATGATCCACCGGGTTCATTGCAACACCACGAACCTTAGGCCGTTTGCCGAGCCAGCGAGAACGCCCGGCCTTACCGATACAGACTTTTTCGTGGTCAAGATTACCCACCTGACCGATTGTTGCGTAACAGTCCTGAAGAACCATCCGCACTTCACCAGAAGGAAGTTTAACTTGTGAATACCTACCTTCTTTAGCCATGAGTTGTGCAAACGTACCTGCACTTCTTACAAGCTGAGCACCTTTGCCAATTTTAAGCTCCACATTGTGAATGATAGTACCCAATGGAATCGCTTTAAGAGGCAATGCGTTACCCGGCTTGATATCAGCCTCTGGTCCGCTTAGCACGGTATCTCCAACCTTCAGATCAAGAGGAGCCAATATATACCGTTTTTCACCATCTACATAGTGAAGCAAAGCAATACGTGCGCTTCGGTACGGGTCATATTCAATACTAGCTACCTTTGCAGGAATACTGGTTTTTTCTCGGCGGAAGTCTATAATACGGTACGTCTGCTTATGCCCGCCACCTTTGTGACGAGAGGTCACGCGACCATACGAATTTCTGCCCCCAGTCTTCTTCAATTTTAAAAGAAGAGACTTCTCGGGTGTAGTAGTTGTGATTTCTTCGAACGTCGAGCAGGTCTGGTGCCTACGCCCTGCCGATGTCGGCTTATAACTTTTGATTCCCATTGTGAACCCCGAAAGTGTTGATTAAACCTCAAAGAAATCTATGGATTGGCCCTCTTGCAGCGATACATAGGCTTTTTTCCAGTTAGACCTTTTACCAAAGTTACGTCCGAATCTTTTTACTTTGCCAGCAACATTTACAGTCCTAACGTCAGCAACCTTGACCTTGAAAAGAGCTTCTACTGCTTGCTTGATCTCGATCTTATTGGCATCCCTATCAACAACGATGGCTACCGTATTGGTTACATCACTGCCAAGAGATGTCTTTTCGGTTATATGTGGCTTTTTAATTACAGAATAAATATTCATCTCTGTAGCGCTCCTTCAACGTATTGTATCGCGCCCTTGGTCATAATAATGTTCTTATACTTGAGGATATCGTGAATATTAAGCGCGTCATGCTTAAGCATCTTGATATGAGGCACATTACGGGACGATAGGTGCAGATTATTGCTGAAAACATCCGTAATAATCAAAGATCGCTCTATCTCGAAACACTTCATGAATCCTGTAAATTCTTTTGTTGAAATAGTTTCAAAATCAAGCTTATCCAGTACAGTAATCCGATCACTCTTAAACTGTAGCGAAAGAGCTGAGCGCAGAGCAGCATTACGTGCCTTCTTGTTCATACTCAGATTGTATTCCTTGGATTGCGGTCCAAAAGCTACACCACCACCTGGATACTGAGGAGCTCTGCGGCAACCCTGTCGTGCACCACCTGTCCCTTTTTGCTTAAAGGGTTTCTTCCCACTACCAGCAACCTCTGAGCGAGTTTTGGTGCCTACAGTACCTGCTCTACGATTGGCTAACTGGATACGAAGAGCCATGTGCATTAGATGCTCTTTTACCTCGGAGTTAAAAATCTCATCAGACAACTGAACTTCACCTACCTGCTGTCTGTTCATGTTAAAAACTGCTATCGAAGGCATACGGATACTCCCGATGATATACTTAGGCTTTGACACTATTTTTAATAATGAGGATGTTATTGCGATGGCCAGGAACAGCTCCTTTAATAAGAAGCAGGTTTTCTGAAACATCTACACGAACGACCTGTAGTCTTTGCACTGTAACACGCTCATTACCGAGCTGTCCTGGCATCTTCTTATTTTTAAAGACTCGGGACGGGGTAGCCGAAGCGCCAATAGACCCAGGAGCACGATGAAAACGAGAACCATGTGATGCTCGTCCTCCGCTGAAGTTCCAACGTTTAATTACACCTTGAAACCCTTTGCCGATACTGGTACCTGTAACATCAATATAATCACCAGACTGGAACTGTTCAACCGTCAGCAGGTCGCCAACATTTAACTCCGGCATGCTTTCAAGTTGCAATTCCCTCAAGTGCCTTAATACCCCTTGACCTGATTTCGTGCAGTGACCAAGTTGTGGTTTCGTTGCAGATGCTGCACTCATTGACTCAAAACCAACCTGAATTGCACTATAACCATCAATATCATTGGTTTTTTTCTGAGTTACAACACACGGACCAGCTTGCACAACCGTAACCGGTATGCGGGTGCCATCTTCCATGAATATCTGGGTCATGCCCAATTTTTTGCCGATGATACCTTTCATCATATCTGTTCCCATTCAAAAAAAGTGCGTTACAGTTTAATTTCGACGTCCACACCAGCAGACAGATCAAGTTTCATAAGAGCATCCACAGTCTGCTGGGTGGGGTCTAATATATCGATTAGTCGTTTGTGAGTTCGGATTTCGAACTGATCACGCGACTTTTTATCTACGTGAGGCCCGCGAAGTACACAGTACTTGTTGATCACTGTAGGCAACGGAATAGGGCCTGCAACGCGGGCTCCGGTTCTTTTTGCTGTCTCGACAATCTCACCCACTGAAACATCCAGTAGTTTGTGGTCATATGCCTTTAGGCGAATTCTGATCTTCTGGCTCTGCATTGTATATCCTCATAACGTTTTTATTCAATAATCGAGCTGACGACGCCGGCGCCAACGGTACGGCCACCTTCACGGATGGCGAAGCGAAGACCTTCGTCCATGGCTATCGGGGTGATCAGGTTAACGGTTACCGCAACGTTATCGCCA
>JBAYZR010000047.1:0-15099 GCA_041672425.1 Pedobacter sp.
CGTCTATCCGTGAGCATATCCTTCTCGCCCAATATCCGTTCGGTACATTTTCCACCTATCTCAGAGGTCAAGGGCTGGTTGGCAACACGCCCTGACAACGATCTGGAACTGATTGACCTGTGCCAGGCCGTGCCGGACTACCCGCCGGCATCGGAACTGACCGCTCATCTGGCCACGCTGCTGGACGATCCGCTTACCTCGAAGTATTCGCCGGATGAAGGATTACCCGAGGTGTTGGAGGCGGTCAGCAACGCATACCGGCGTAAATACGGGGCACAGATCGAACCGGGCAATCTTTGTCTGACCATCGGCGCAAGCCAGGCCTTCTGGCTGGCCATTGTGGCTCTCTGTCAATCCGGAGACGAGATTGTGGTGCAGGTCCCCTACTATTTCGACCATGCCATGGCGCTGGAGATGCTGGGTATCCGCGGTGTCCATGCCCCCTTTGATGAAGCCTCCGGCGGCCTGCCCTCGCCAACGATCATTGAGTCGCTGATAACCGGCAGAACCCGTGCCATTCTGCTGGTTACCCCCAGTAACCCAACAGGCGCCATCACCCCTCCCGAGACCCTCCAAAAATTGTACCACCTGGCACAGCGCCGCAATATTGCACTGATCCTGGACGAAACATACAACGAGTTCATTACCGGTGGCGCACGCCCTCATAACCTGTTCTCCCAGCCGGGGTGGGGCGAGCATTTCGTCCAAATCGCCTCCTTCGGCAAGACCTTTGCCCTGACCGGCTACCGGGCCGGCATGCTGGCGGCTTCCAAGGAATTTATCCGCCACGCTCTCAAGGCGCAGGATACAATGGCGGTCTGCCAGCCTCGCATAACCCAGCACGCCATCCGTTTCGGTCTGGAGCATCTGGACGCTTGGGTGGCGGCCAACCGTGAGATGATGACCCGTCGCCACGACCTGTTCCGGGCCGAATTCCTGAAACCCGACAACCCCTTTCTGCTGGCTGCCAGTGGAGCCTTCTTTGCTTGGGTGCGCCACCCCTGGCCGGAGTTGACCGGTCGTCAGGCGGCCAAGCGTCTGCTGGACAAGTCCGCCATCCTCTGCCTGCCGGGCGAGGTATTCGGCCCTGCTCTGGAAGGCTATCTGCGGTTGGCATTCGGCAATATTCGTGAGGAGACGATCCCGGACGCTGTGGAGCGCTTCCGAAAATCGGTTGCCTGACTGCTCACAAGTGTTGTTTCCCAATTAAGGTGTCGTAGCCATATTTCACATATTCGGGAGGTACCATGTACAAGCTTACAATCCGCACGAGTTTTGCAGCGGCCCACAATCTAATTAACTACCAGGGGGATTGTGAAAATCTGCACGGGCATAACTGGAAAGTTGATGTTACAGTGACCGCTCGTGAACTTGACAAAGCTGGTCTTGGGATCGATTTCAAAGTTCTCAAGCGTGAAGCCGGTGTTGTTATCAATGAACTGGACCACAAGTTCCTTAATGAAAACCCTGCCTTTCAGAGTATTTCGCCATCCTCGGAAAACATATCCCGCTACCTGTATTATCGCCTGTCTGAGCGTCTCAATAATGACAATATCAAAATCGAGTCGGTAGCTGTCTGGGAGTCGGACAACGCATCAGCCTGCTATTATGAGTAATCCGCTCTACATCAATGAAATATTTTCTTCCATTCAGGGAGAAGGGAGCCTTGCAGGGAGACGGCAGGTTTTTATCCGTCTGGCGGACTGCAACCTTGATTGCAAGTACTGTGACACAGAACTGGAAAAAACCGCCAACTGTCGTGTGGAGACCAAGCCCGGTTCTGGCATATTCAATCACCTTCCCCAGCCAATTTCGTTGCATACGGTTATCCGGATTTTGACAGACTGGCTTACTGCATTGCCTGGCGCCCACCATTCTGTCAGCATTACTGGTGGAGAACCACTCCTATCTGCGGATATTATGGCTGCATGGCTTCCGGAAATCCGAAAGCTGCTGCCGGTCCATCTGGAGACCAATGGCACCATGCATATTGACCTCGAAAAGGTTATTCGACATATCGACTACATCAGCATGGACATGAAGCTGCCTTCCACTACAGGCTGTAATGAGCATCTTTGGGACCTGCACCGTTTTTTTCTTCAAGCCTCACTCAAACACAATGTATCGATCAAAATCGTTGTTGGTAATGACACTGATGACGACGAAATTCAGCAGGTGTGCGACATCATGGCAGCGGTTGACCTTACAACCCCCCTTTTCCTCCAGCCTGTAACCCTTCCCTCCGGAGATATTGGTATCAGTGTCACACATATTATGCACTTGCAGGAACTGGCATCAAGTCGGTTGCCAGATGTCAGGGTGATCCCTCAGATGCACAAACTTCTTGGAGTTTTTTGATGTGGAATGAACCGGTCTCACTACATATTTATACGCTATATTATTAATAATTACAGCATGTTATATCATTTTACCGACTGTAGAAGTTGAGGCAGGTAATCTTGCTTGATAATGTATAGTGTACATGGTAAATTCACACATTAAAAATAGCTGCAATGCAATTTCAGGAGCAAATCTCCCTGCCGAAGGAGTAAAACCATGAATAATGCACTAGTACCGGTAAATGCCGATGAATCTCGAAGTGAGTTGATCCAGTTGGTCAGTTTCAATCTTGATCAGGAAGAGTATGGGGTTGATGTCTTAAAAGTCCGTGAAATTATTCGCATGCCTACAGTAACGCGTGTTCCCAATACACCTCATTATGTGGATGGTGTTATCAATCTGCGTGGCAAGGTTATTCCGATTATTTCGATGCGTAAGAAGTTCGGTCTTATGGAAGCTGATAACGATAAGCAGACCCGTATTATGGTCATGGATGTGGATGGAGAACTAATGGGATTCATCGTGGATGCAGTCTCCGAGGTTATTCGTATTTCCGGCAGCGAAATCCAGCCATCACCGGCTGTGGTGGCTAGTGCTATCGACCAGGAGTGCATAGCTGGTGTCATCAACCAGGCCGAACGACTCCTTGTGCTGCTGGATCTGGAGAAGATGTTTTCTCTGGACGAGAGAAAGGGGTTCGTTTCTCTATAGTTTTCATTCCGCAGATTTTTTTAAGGAGAGTGCAATGCCGCCGATTGATTGTGAAGACCAGGAGCTGCTTGAAGGCTTTCTCGCTGAGACCACCGAGTTGCTTGAAAAACTTGATGACGATCTCATAGCGCTTGAGAAGGCCTCTGACGATACAGAATTGATGAACCGGATCTTTCGTTCGATACACACCATCAAAGGCGCTTCCAGTTTTCTCGGTTTTGATCTGTTGGTAAAGGTTGCCCATAAGACCGAAGATGTATTGAACCGTCTCCGCAAGGGTGAGTTGGTAGTGAATTCGGAGATCATGGATGTTATCCTTGAGGCAACGGATCTGGTCAAACTTTTGGTGAGCGATATCAAGGCGGGTGAGATTCAGGAACGTGAGACGGAAGACACAATTTCAAAGCTGCTGCCATTTTTGTCTGAATCAGCTACGGCTGCTCAGGCCGCGTCGGCTTCTGTGGCTGTTGCGCCGGAGGGTGATGGCGTTGCACAACCGATCTCCAGCGAGCAAGCATCGGCTGCACCGGCGGCTTCATCTGCTCCAATACAGGCGGTCACGTCCGTACCTCCGCAGAAAACCGGTGGAGAAGTTGTGCCCAAGAAGGCAGCGCCACCACCGAAATCTACTGATGGAAAGGGCGAGGATCTTTCGGATAACACTACCGTTCGCGTTGATGTCAAGCGGCTTGATGATCTGATGAACCAGGTGGGTGAGCTGGTGCTGGAACGTAATCGCATGATCCAGATCAATCAGAACCTACAGCAGGGTGATGTCAATAAGGATGATTTTAACGAGGAGTTCAGCAAACTTACCAAGCGGATGAACTTTGTGACATCGGAACTGCAGATGCAGGTTCTCAAGATGCGTATGCTTCCGGTTGAGAAGGTCTTCAAGAAATTCCCACGTATCGTGCGCAGCATGGCCCGCGACCTCGGCAAAGAGGTTAACCTGCAGATTTTTGGGGAGGAGACCGAACTCGACCGCTCGGTTGTTGATGAGATCGGAGATCCACTTATTCACCTGATCAGAAATGCCATGGATCATGGCCTGGAAACACCTGATGAACGTGTTGCCGCCGGGAAATCACGGGTTGGCACACTGATTCTGGCGGCTGTTCATGAAGGTAACCAGATCATTATCAGTATCAAGGATGATGGTAATGGTATCGATACCGACAGGGTTGGTCGTAAAGCCGTTGAAAAGGGATTGCTGACCGAGGAGCAGTTGGCTGCAATGAGCCAGCGCGAAATGTTTGATTTGATCTTTCTGCCCGGTTTTTCCACCAAGGAGAAGGCTACCGATCTTTCTGGTCGCGGCGTTGGCATGGATGTGGTCAAGACCAATATCAAGAAGCTTAACGGACTTATTGAAATCAAGAGCGAGAGGGGCCAGGGCTCGGAATTTATCCTGCGCCTGCCACTGACCCTTGCAATCATCCAGTCGCTGCTGGTTGAGGTGGAAGGCGAAGTCTACTCAATTCCGCTTTCCTCGGTACTTGAGACGTTACGGGTTGATCAGCGTCAGTTCCACTTGATTGGTGGTCAGGAAGTTCTCAAGCTGCGAGATATGGTGTTGCCATTGTTGCGCCTGCAAAAGATATTCAATGTTCAACAGCGCTATGACAAAGACGATTTTTGCTATGTTGTGGTTGTAGGCGCTGCCGATAAACGGATGGGGTTGGTGGTAACGCGGCTGGTTGGCCAACAAGAGGTAGCTATCAAGTCTTTGGGCAGTTATCTGGCAAACATACCCGGCATTGCCGGTTCAACCATTCTGGGCGATGGTCAGGTGGCCCTGATCGTTGACCCGGTTGGACTCATCGATAGTGTTGAGGGTAACTCTGGTCGATAATATGGTGTGCGTATTATACATTAATCGTAGTGAAGGGATAGAGCGTGTCAATATCAGATAAAGATTTCGAACAACTGCGTGATTTTATCTACAATCTTTGCGGCATGTACTTTCATTCCACTAAAAAATATTTTTTGGAGAGCCGCCTTACGCGCAGGATGGAGGCTACCGGCAGCAAAACCCATATGGAGTATTACCAGCTTCTCAAGTCAATTCGTGGTAACGAGGAACTAAAGTTCCTGATGGATGAAATTACCACTAACGAGACCTACTTCTTTAGAAATGTCCCGCAACTGAACGCACTGGAGACCAAGCTCCTGCCTGAGATTGTTGAGACCAAGAACAAGATGGGTTTCCGGAAGTTGCGAATATGGAGCGCCGCCTCCTCCTCCGGGGAAGAAGCCTACACCATGGCCATGATCCTTCTGGAAAAACGGAACACTCTGCTGAAGGACTGGATCATCGAGATTATCGGCACCGATATAAACGAAACAGTTGTAGCCCAGGCCAAAGAGGGTGTCTACAACGCCTATTCGGTCCGCAATATCCCCGATCTTTACAAACGCAAGTATATCCGCGAGAGTAATGGCACATTCATCCTTGCCCCTGAAGTGAAGAAGTTTGTCACCTTCAATAAACTCAATCTGTATGATGACTCAAAAATGATTTTTATGAAGAGTTTCGATTTCATCTTTTGCGCCAACGTGCTGATATACTTCGATACAGCCTCCAAATCCAAGGTCGTACAGCATTTCTACAATAACCTGCAGCCGTACGGCTACTTCTTTGTCGGCCAGTCCGAGTCCCTCCACGGGGTTAACGACAAGTTCAAGACCGTGCATTTTCCCGGCGGCTTTACCTACAAAAAATAGCCTGAAAGGTCCAACATATGGATAAGAATGCCTTGATAAAAATAGCCGACCAGTTAGTGGAAAACATCGACGATCTGCCCACCATTCCGGTAGTTGCTACCCAGGTGCTGCAACTCCTGGATCAACCGGATGTCCAGATTGAGGAGCTAGCTGATCTGATGCTCTCCGATCAGGTCATGACTGCCCGGGTTATGAAGATGCTCAATTCGCCGGTCTACAAGCCAAGCCATGAAATAACGTCTCTCAAGCGTGCATTGGTTTATCTTGGACTACGTCATATCCGTGAAGTTGCGCTGACCACTTCATTCATCAGTGCATTTGAGGCGGACTCCGGGGCTTTCGATGTAACTACTTTCTGGGAGCACTCCTTTGGCGTTGGCATGGTGTCCAAGACCATTGCCGTGAAGGTGGGTTACCCAGACCTGGAAAAGGCCTACATCAGCGGTATTATCCATGATCTTGGCGTTGTGTTTTTGAGTAATTTTATGCGTGATGGGTTCCAGGCGGTGCTGGAGAACATTAAAGACCGGCCAATCAACCTGGCAGATGCCGAGATACAACAATTCGGTACGAGCCACTGCGAGATTGGACTCAGCATGGCGCGCAAATGGAACTTTCCCGACGTATACTGCGAGGTGATCGCTTATCATCACACCCCTGGTGAGGCGACAATCGATCCGGTTCTTTGCGCCATCGTCAATCTTGCCAATCTGTTTTGCAGTGTCCGGGGACTTGATTATGGAGGTCGTGAGTGGGTCAGCTTCAATTTATTCGATGAACCAGCCTGGCAGATTCTCAAAAAAGAATATCCACGTCTTGCTGAACTGGATGTAGAACGTTTCTGCTACGAACTGGACGACGCGATACCCGATGTGCAGGAACTGGTCCGTTCAATTTTTAATTCAAAGGAATAGGCGGGACATTGATGTTATCTTCCACAACCGCTAAAACACGCGTTCTGATTGTAGATGATTCTTCCTTTATGCGCATGGCTATCCGCAGCATCCTCTCCAAGGAACCATCCATAGATATTGTCGGCACTGCGGCGGATGGCATCGAAGGGGTGGAGAAGGCCATTGCCCTTAAACCGGATGTCATTACCATGGATATTGAGATGCCACGCATGGATGGTATCGCTGCCTTGCGCCAGATCATGGCCAAGGCGCCCACCAAGGTGATCATGGTCTCCACCCTGACCAATGAGGGCGCCAAGTCAACCTTTGAGGCTCTCGATGCTGGCGCCATTGATTACATCCCCAAAAACGTCACCGATTCCGCTGATGCGCAAAAAGTTTTTCGGGAAGAGTTACTCCGCAAAATTACGGAGGCTGTCAGATCCCGTTTTGGCAGCCGTGTTGCAACGCCTCAGGTTCGTACCGTACTGACTTCTCCTGTGTATCAATCCGCCAGTAGCAAATTCGCAGGAAAAAAGATCAATTATGTTGGAATAGGCGCATCCACTGGTGGCCCGGTGGCGCTTCAGGAGGTTCTTTCGCGCATCCCGGTCAATTTCCCCTACGGCATTATCGTTGGCATCCATATGCCCAAAGCATTTACGGGACCCTATGCTGATCGTCTGAACGCAAAATGTTCCATGAACATCCGCGAGGCGGTAGACGGAGACATCCTTAAGCCGGGGCTGGCTCTGATTGCGCCTGGCGGGATGCATACCACTCTTGTCCGTAATGGGAGCAAGGTGGCCGTTAAGACCGTTCCGACCAGTAACTATCCGCAGTACGTTTACATACCTTCCGTTGACCTGCTGCTCTCTTCCATGGCAGAAGCGACTGGTGGTTCCATGCTGGGGGTTATACTTACCGGTATGGGAAATGATGGTTTCAAGGGAATGCAGATCCTTAAAAGCAAGGGAGGTGTCACCATTGCTCAGGACGAAGCGACATCCACAATCTACGGTATGCCCAAGGCCTGTGTTGATGGTGGTGTGGCAGATGATGTGTTGCCATTGGGGCAGATCGGGTTCGAGATTGCCAAATTTGCAGGGTAATGGCAGATTAGATGCTGGAGGTTAGAGATTATTATGGCAGACCTCTGAGGTTTTCAAAATCTCCGAGGTCTTTTTTTAGACAAAAAAATGCATATTCACAATAAGGCACTCGGCAAAGGAACAGTTGCAAAAAATTATTTCAATGCGTATCAGTGATGATGAAAAGTTGGCTGAGGGACTTGGAATAAACAAAGGAGACAGCAAGAATGGAGTGGTTGACGGATCCGCAGGTCTGGATGGCGCTGGTTACGCTTACCGCGCTGGAAATTGTGCTCGGCATTGACAACATCATCTTTATATCCATTCAAGCGGGGAAACTCCCTGTACATCAGCAGGAGAAGGCCAGGTTGGTTGGCCTCGGGCTGGCGATGTTTATCCGCATAGGTCTTTTATTCTCGCTTACCTGGTTGATGGGACTAACTGCGCCACTGTTTTCAGTTCTGGGCAATGAGATTTCCAGCCGGGATCTGATCCTTATCTCCGGCGGTCTGTTTCTGCTTTGGAAAAGCACTATGGAAATCCACGAAAAACTTGAAGGAGAGGAAGTGGTCTCATCTGCTCGTGTCGGAGCAACCTTTGGGACTGTTATCGTTCAGATACTCCTGCTGGACATTGTATTTTCACTCGATTCAATCATCACTGCCCTGGGGATGGCCAACCAATTGGCCGTCATGGTTACAGCGGTGGTCATCGCAGTCGGATTCATGATGTTTTTTTCGGGAAAGATCAGTGCTTTTGTCGAGAGGCATCCAACCGTCAAGATGCTGGCGCTCAGCTTTCTGCTTCTGATCGGAGTAGCACTGATCGGCGACGGCTTTGACATGCACATACCCAAGGGGTATATCTATTTTGCCATGGCCTTCTCTGTGATGGTTGAGATGCTTAACCTGCGCCTTCACCAAAGTACGCCGGTCAAGCTCCATCAACCTCACATGGAGGATTCAGGTACCGGAAATGTCTAATAAAAACAAGTAGTTCAACTCCTGATTAGCCATAGGCGATACAATCAGTCCTGTACAAACAGGATACGTGTATTAACGAAAACATTCCAAACTTACTAAGGAGAAGACATGAAAAAACAGATTATTAAGGTATTCGCGGTACTGGCAGCAGTCATGTTGTTGAGTATCACCACGCTGGAACTCAACGCCCATGCCAGGGTCGGCGGAAGCCGCTCTTTCGGCAGCCGTGGATCACGCAGCTATTCCAGGCCAGCCACTCCCTCTTCCCAGCCCAGCCAGTCACGGCCGCAGGCCGCGCCTGCACCCAGCCCCTTCCAGCCGCAAGGGGGTGGTTTTCTGAGGAGCATGGCCGGCGGAATTATGGGAGGCCTACTGGGAGGCATGTTGTTCAGGAGTCTCGGTATGGCAGGTGGCGGCTTTGGTGGCGGTGGCGGCATCGGTCTGTTTGAAATCGCTCTTCTTGCCGGAATAGGCTATCTCATTTATCGCTATATTAAAAAAAAACGGACCGATAGCTCATTCACACCAAATGATCAGGGAGGATATCAGGGTGGAACGGTAATCCCCATCTCCGGCGCTCAGCAGAATATTCAACAGGGATCGGATGATGTGGAGATCGGCCTCTCTCATATCCGCCAGATGGATCCGAACTTTGATGAACAGCGCTTCAATGATTCGGTAATGGACATCTTTTTCAAAATCCAGGGGGCCTGGATGAACAGGGAGCTTTCGCCGGTGTCGTGGCTGTTGACCGATGAGATCAAGCGGATATTACAAGACGACCTGGACCGGCTGTTGCGGGATAAGCAGATTAACCGACTGGAAAATATTGCCGTCAGGAATGTGGAGGTTGTTGAGGTTTGGCAAGAAGCGGGGAGTGACTATATCACCGCCTCGATCTATGCAAACCTGCTCGATTATACAACCGATGACGCAACCGGCGCGGTAGTGTCCGGCAGCAAGACAGATCCGGTAAAATTTGAGGAGTACTGGACATTCACCCGGCCGGTCGGTAACAATCAATGGCGATTGTCGGCTATCAACCAGAAATAACGGGCCTGTTGGCTACGGATTAGATGATTGACAGCGGCGCCCTCGGTGTGCAAATAGGATAAGAGGCTACATCATGTTCAATAAACACAAGATCATTCCCTTTCTTATTGCTTTCTTCGTGATTCTTCCCTTCATGTCGTCCCTGCTCGGCTTCTACACGGAGTGGCTCTTCTTTGTCGAGACCGGCTTCACGTCGGTGTTCACGACGACACTGGCGGCCAAAACCGGCGCGGGTCTGTTCTTTGGCCTGTTCCTGTTTCTCTTTGTGATGATCAATCTGTTACTTGCGAACAGGGCAAAATTTCCGCTCACCGATATTTTCATCATAGGCGCCGGCAACTTCCGCATGCAGAGGGACAAGCAGATCGGACTCGTCAACCCCCTGGGTCTCCTCATCACTGCCGTAATGGCAATATTTGCCGGCAACTGGGGCGCCATGCAGTGGGAGGAGGCGCTGTTCTTCACAAACAGGGTGACTGTCGGGACTGTTGATCCGGTCATGGGCCGAGATATCGGCTTTTACCTGTTTAGCCTGCCGCTGATGGAGTTGCTCAAGAACTTTTGCAGCTTCATGTTGTCGGCAACCATGCTCGTGGTTGGCGCAACGTACCTTGCGCGTGGCGGTATTGTGCTGACGGAACGTGGTGCGATAGCTGATGAAAAGGTACGACGGCATCTGGCAGTTCTTATGTGGGTTTTTGCCTGCGTGATCGCTGCGGGTTTCTATCTCGACAGCTTCAGGCTGCTGTATTCCAATAACGGCGCCTTTTATGGCGCAGGATATGTGGATGTCAACTCCCGACTGCTGACCTACCGGGCACTGACGTTCCTGACACCGCTGGCGGGAGTCATGCTGGCAGTCGGGATATGGAAAGGCGCCTGGCGAATGGCGCTGCTGCCGCCGGTCATCGTGGTTGCACTTTACGTAATCGGCATCCGGGTATATCCGGGTGTATTGCAGAAATTCAAGGTAGCGCCTAACGAGTTGGCTCTTGAAACCCCCTACATCGAGAACAACCTTAAATTTACCCGTTTCGGCTACGATCTGGAAAAGATTGAAACCATACCCTTTGATGTTGATACGAAGCTATCCGCTGCTGATATAGCCAACAATGACGCCACCATCAAGAACATCCGGCTCTGGGAACATGCCCCGCTGCTCAAGACTTACAGCCAGCTCCAGCAGATCAGGACCTATTACAGGTTTTTTGATGTGGACAACGACCGCTATCTGGTGAATGGTCAGTACACCCAGGTCATGCTCTCGCCACGCGAACTCTCCTACGCGGATCTCCCCAGCAAAAACTGGATCAACGAGCGACTGATATTCACCCACGGCAACGGCATTACTTTCGGACCGGTCAGCCGGATCAGCAAGGAGGGGCTGCCGGAGTTTTTCGTCAAGGACATTCCCCCTGTCAGTCTGGCAGACATCAAGGTAACCAGACCTGAAATTTATTTCGGCGAGCTCTCCAACGACTATGTGGTTGTCAAAACAAAGGTACCGGAATTCAGCTATCCAACCGCTATCGGCAATATCAACACAACATATGCCGGCAAAGGGGGGGTGCCCCTGGATTCGCTGCTCAAAAAGGCACTCTTTGCCGCCTGGTTCAAAACAGAAAAAATCCTGCTCTCGTCAGACATCACCAAAGAGAGCCGCATTATCTACAACCGCAACATAAACGAGCGGGTAAGAGCGATAGCGCCCTTTCTTCGCTTTGATGGCGATCCCTACATGGTGGTGGACGAAAAAGGGGGGCTCAAATGGATCATTGACGCCTACACCTACTCGAATCGTCTCCCCTATTCAAAACCGCTCATAGGGGGCATCAACTACATGAGAAACTCTGTCAAGGCGGTAGTTGATGCATATGACGGCACACTCAGCTTCTACATCAGCGACCCGAATGATGTCCTCGTAAAGGTTTATAGCCGGATCTTTCCGGATCTGTTCAAGCCGATGACAGCCATGCCTGACGACCTGCGCAAACATGTCCGCTATCCACATCAGTTTCTACAACTGCAAGCCGCCATGTTTACCGCCTATCACATGACCGACCCCAAGGTCTTCTACAACAAGGAGAACCTCTGGGAGATCCCTGCACTTGGCGAAAAGCCTATGGAACCCTACTACACCATAATGAAGCTGCCTGGAGAAAAAGTAGAGGAGTACATCCTGCTTCTGCCGTTTACCCCTTCCAAACGGGACAACCTTGCCGCATGGCTCACGGCACGCTGTGATGAGCCGAATTACGGTAAAATCCGGGCCTACACCTTCCCGCGAGACCGCCTGATCTATGGCCCGAAACAGATCGACGCTCGTATCAATCAGGACTCCTTCATATCCCAGCAGTTAACACTCTGGAACCAGCGCGGCTCAGAGGTTATCCGTGGGAGTTTGCTGGTGATACCGATTGAAAAGTCACTGCTTTACGTACAGCCGCTGTTTCTTGCGGCCGACAAGGCCGGCCTGCCCGAACTGAAGAGGGTGATTGTCGCCTTCGGCGATCAGGTTGTCATGGAGGAAAACCTCGAACTGGCCCTGCAACGACTCTTCGGCGGGAGGAAATCTACCACCGCTGACACCAAGGCTGTCACGGCAGATTTGAAAGTTCCACCAGCCACGCTAGCCAAGGAAGCGATGAGCATCTACGAACGTGCGACCAACATGCAACGCCAAGGCAACTGGGCCGGTTATGGCGAGGAATTACGCAAGTTGGAGCAGATTCTGAAGAAGATGGCAAAGTAGGGGGGGCTTGACGAGACAAATGTAGTGTGAGGCATTTTGGCGATACGGGCCGCTGATACTCCTCAATAAATAATGATGTAACCGTGCGCCTCGGCAATCTTGCGAACCTCATCCTTATCCGTTATCCGGTAGGTCTTACCCTCCAGCAGGAAGGTGTAGCCCCCCTCGCCGTCCTCTACTGCATCCGCCAGCAGCGCCTCGAATGTCGCAGTTTTTATCATCTGTCTCTCCTCTCTATTGCATGTTAAGACTTACTCACAGCCACCCTTACCGCATTCGCCAACAGCAGAACATCCTCTTCCGTGGTCTGCCACGAGCACATGAAACGCGCCCCGCCAGCCCCGATGAATGAATAGAATCGCCAGCCTTCCTCGCGCAGGGCAGATGCGACCGATTCAGGCATCTCCACAAACACGGAATTTGCCTGACAGGGGTACATGCTCTTCACGCCGCCAATCACAGACAGTTCACGATCCAGCAACGCGGCACAATTGTTGGCATGACGGGCGTTGCGCAGCCATGCGCCGCTCTTCAGCATACCAATCCAGGGAGCTGACATGAAACGCATCTTGGAGGCCAGCTGGCCGGCCTGTTTGCAGCGATATTCAAATTCGTCAGCCAGTCCCCGGTCGAAGAAAACAACCGCCTCCCCAAGGGCCATGCCGTTTTTTGCGCCCCCCAGACAGAGTACATCAACACCGGCCTTCCAAGAAATCTCCGCAGGCGAAACATCCATGGAAGCCACGGCATTGGCAAAACGTGAGCCATCCATATGGATCCGCAGACCGTAGCGTTTAGCCAACTCACTGCAAGCGCGAATCTCTTCTGCGGAATAGACCGTCCCCAGCTCCGTGGCCTGGGTCAGGCTCAGAACATGGGGCTTGGGGTAATGAATATCGCTGCGCCTGGTAATGACCTGCTCCACTGCCGCCAGGTCCAGTTTGCCGGACGCCCCTGATGCAAGCAGGAGTTTGGTTCCGTTGGAAAAAAATTCCGGGGCGCCGCATTCATCGGTTTCGACGTGCGCCATCTCATGGCAGATGACACTGTGGTAAGAGTGGCAAAGCGATGCCAAGGCCAGAGAATTGGCAGCAGTGCCGTTGAAAACAAAGAACACCTGACAATCGGTCTCAAAAAGTTCTCGAACGTTCTCGCAGGCGGCCTCTGTCCAGGCATCATCGCCGTAGGAGATGCAAAAACCGTGGTTAGCCTCTGCCATCGCCTGCCAGGCTTCGGGGCAGATACCAGCGTAGTTGTCGCTGGCAAACTGGTTGAAAATCCGGTCAGAGGTCGTGCTGCCTATTTCAGCCATTGTCATGAAGTTTCCCCTTTACAGTAGCCACACTATCATGCAAGCCACTGATTTACCAGTCAATCGTGAAATCTGCTGCGACTAGGACTTGAATATCAGATCGTAACCGCCTAGAATGCGGTCAGGATTTTCACTACACAAGGATTAGGATAAGCGTTACAGCCGAATGAGATTTTCACACAAAATAGTATTTATCACCCTGTTCACCATGTTGCTGGCAGGATTTAGCGTATTGAGAACACCAACACAGACAGATGAACCAGCAGCTTCACCGCAAGATAAAGCCATGGAGGATCTCTCCCGCGTTGAGTATCCGAGCCTTAAGGGGATCAGATGGCATGCCCACTTTGTGAATCCGCAGGAATCTCTGGAATCGCTCTTCGGAGCCGACTGGGTCAATGTGGCCCGTTTCAACCGTGTTGACAGGCGCCATGTCTATCCCGGCATGACCATCAAGGTACCAGAATCAATGTCCGACATCCGCAGATACTCGCCACTGCCCCGCTTATACGATCCGGCCCGGCGCCACGAGAAATATATCCTGGTGGATATCACCGAGCAGTGGCTGGGCGCCTACGAGCATGGCAAGCTGGTTTTTTCAGCGCCTGCCGCCACCGGCAAGGCAGGAACCGAGACCCCTACCGGCCTGTTCCGCATTGATGCGCGCCACTTGACCCACACATCCTCACTCTACAAGACCACCAACGACGAAGAACAATATCCCATGGATAATGCCATGCGCTTCCATATAGGCCAGGACAACGTTTCCTACTGGCTGCATGCCCGCGACCTTCCGGGCAAACCCGCATCGCACGGCTGTATCGGCCTGTTCGATGAGGAGATGCAAAAACGGGTCTTTGGCACACCGGAGAAACCGGTGTTGCTGGACTCGCAGAAGCTGTACAACTGGGCCGTGGGAGAGGAAGACTATGATGACGACTTCGGGGAATTGGAGGAACTGGAAGATGGACCAATGGTAGAAGTGCGTGGCGCTCTGCCCCGCTATCTGGACCGGAGACAACTGTAGCAATAATGTTGAACGAGCAATTTACCTAACATCCACACTACCAAATATTTTTCTATTGCCACCATTAGCAACATAACAAGCAGCGTCCCCCAGGACTCTACAAGTAAAGAAGAAACTTTGGGGCGGTGAATTCTGGACTGACGGCTATTTTGCCAGCACTGTTGGCAAGCATGGAAGCGAAAATATGATAGGTGCCTACGTGAAAAACAG
>JBAYZR010000048.1:0-14963 GCA_041672425.1 Pedobacter sp.
CGCACCTCCAAGCTAAGGGAGTTCGGATACGAATAGATGAAATTGGCTGGTACATGATAATCGTCTAAATTATGAAGCTATTATTGAGTCAAAGCGATTGAGCGGTCGGAAGATATCATGATGTTCTTCAAGGCGGAGTTTTGGAAGACGCATGCTCAGGATCAATTGACAGAACGATAGAAAAAGGTGATTACCCAGAGCTCTTTTCCGAGATTTCTGGAATAAGGAACAATATGTCTATTACAACAGAAACCACACTGAATAATACGCCTCTTGTCCTGGTTGTTGATGATAGTCGGGCAATAAGAGCATTTGTTCGAAAGCTATTGGAACAAGCGGGATATGCTGTTATCGAGGCAGATGACGGTATTACCGGGCTCGAAGTAATCGCGACCAGAAAGCCTGATGTTGTTCTGCTGGACATTGAAATGCCAAATAAAACAGGACTTGAAGTCCTCGCTGAATTGGACGTTACCAACAGACTCTTCTCCGTTATTCTCTTTACTACGCTGTCAAGCCTTGATGCCATTGTTGATGGCTTGGAACGTGGAGCAGATGACTACATAGTCAAGCCTTTTCAAGAGGCTGAATTTTTGGCTCGCATGACCGCTGCAACACGGATTGCTCACAATAAGCGATTGCTGTTTGAAGCACGAATGACAGCAGAGCGTACTATTGAACAGTTGCACCAGATGCAGGGCATATTATCGGATCAAAAGCAGGTCGAACAAAAAATCAGGGAAACATCTGAAGCACAGAATGCCACAATTTTTGCAATGGCAAAGCTGGCCGAATCTCGGGATGAGGATACCGGAGGGCATTTAGAAAGAGTCCGAGAGTATTGCAGACGGCTTGCAGAGGATCTTTGTAGCCACTCATCATATACTGATCATATAACGGCAAAATTCATTGAGTGTATCCAGCATGCGGCGCCTCTCCATGATATTGGGAAAGTTGCCATTCCTGACTATATTCTACAGAAACCCGGAAAACTTACCTCTGAAGAATTTGAAAAGATGAAATCTCACACCGTCATCGGAGCCGATACCTTGCAGTTAGTCTTCAACAACTACTCTGGCAATATGTTTATTGGAATGGGTATTGAAATAGCTCTCTATCATCATGAGCGATGGGATGGCTCAGGCTATCCAGATGGCTTGGTAGGCAAGAACATCCCGTTGTCTGCTCGAATCATGGCCCTGGCAGATGTTTATGATGCGTTACGATCAGACAGGTGTTACCACAAAGGCTTAACTCATGATCAAGCCAGAAATATTATTATTGAAGGTGATGGTAAGCACTTTGATCCTGAAGTGGTTATGGCCTTTTTACGTATTGAAGGTGTTTTTGCCAGAATGGAGCATGACGTCTTGGGATAAGGGCTCCCAAACGGTCGGATCGCAAAGAATCAGGAAACTCCGAATATGACCTCGTCAACAGGTAGTTTAAAACCGCTAAAATATTGGACAGGAAACCATACGAACGGAATTAATATTTAACAAGAGCAACAGTGTCAACCCTAAGCCGGCGTAGCCGGAACCAAACAGGTTGTATTATACTTGTGATAATTACAGCATTTTGGAGGCGATTATGGTTGAGCAAATCGTAAGCGATCACAGGGTAAACTATCTGATATTGTTAACTATTTAATCTCTATGGGTAAATTCACCGCCCCTTGGGGCGATTTAAGAATCAACTAAGGTTATAGATACCCCGTCCGCTTGCGGCGGGGTGGTTCATTTTAGTTTTATAAAGCAATTTTTGGCAATTCCTGAATATCGCTGTAAGTTAAGTATGTTACATCAATACAGACCCTGTGATCGGATACGTTTATTCATTATGGTTTGATAGCCCCTTGTGCAGCCCCGAAGTTGAATTTTTATTTACCGTCCAGCACTTCCCTCACCTTGATTGCCAAGTCAGGGAGAGAGAACGGTTTCTGAATGAAATTTACACCATCATCAAGTACGCCATGAAGGGCGATGGCATCTGCAGTATACCCGGACATATAGAGACTCTTGAGCCCAGGATAGAGAAACTGCAGGTTATTGGTCAGATCCTTGCCATTCATATCGGGCATGATCACATCAGTAATGAGCAGATCAATCTCGCCTGCGTTTTCTTTAGCCAGGCGGATGGCTTCTGTAGGGGTGTTTGCAGATAGCACTGTGTATCCCTGTTTGGTAAGGATCATAGAAGCAATATTCAGGATTGCCAGTTCGTCTTCCACCAGCAGGATGGTCTCCAGGCCGACTGGCGCAGGTATCGCCATGTTTTTCTTCTCTACCCGCATGTTATTACCCAGATGCCGGGGTAGGTAAATCGTGAACGTGGTACCTATGTCAGGTTCACTATAGACGTTGATGTAGCCGTTGTTCTGTTTGACAATACCAAATACCGTCGCAAGTCCCAGACCAGTACCTTTACCCATTTCTTTAGTCGTGAAGAACGGCTCGAAGATGTGCCTTAGTATCTCATTGCTCATGCCGCAGCCGTTGTCGCTTACAACGAGACATACATATTCACCTGGTAATGAGCCAGCGTGATGAGCGCAGTACTCTTCGTCGATGGTGCAGTTTCCTGTCTCGATTGTTATCTTACCATCTGTGGTAATCGAGTCACGAGCGTTGACGCACAGATTGGCCAGTATCTGGTCGACCTGGGATGGATCGAACTTGAGTAGCCAGAGGTCAGGGGCAGGTTGCCATGTAAGACGGATATTTTCGCCAATGAGTCGATTCAGCATCTTGAGCATGCCAGTCACTGTCTCGTTCAGGTCGAGCACCTTAGGTGCGATGGTCTGCTTACGGGCAAAGGCCAGTAGTTGGCGGGTGAGGTCAGCTGACTGTTCGGCCGCCTTGCGGATTTCCTCCAGGAAGTTCTTGATCTTTACTGGATCAGACTCGGTGAAGGCCATATACGCGTAGCCGAGGATGACACTCAGCTTATTGTTGAAGTCGTGTGCCACTCCACCTGCGAGGCTTCCTACAGATTCCATCTTCTGGGCTTGATGGAGTTGTTGTATGAGTGCCAGTTTTTCTTCTGCGGCCTTCTTAAATTCATCAATATCGGTGCATGTTCCAAACCATTTGAGGATCTTCCCATCTGCGTCCAACACCGGTACACCACGAATCAGCCACCATTTATAGACACCATCTGACCGTCGCAGGCGGCATTCGAGCGAATATTCTGTCTGATTGTTTACGGCATTCTGCCAGATATCCCAGGCCCGTTGCTGATCGTCAGGATGGAACGGTTTGGTCCAGCCTTGGCCGCGACTCTCCTCCAGCGTTTGTCCCGTGTATTCCACCCATTGCGGATTGAAATAGATATTCCCGCCATCTGGTCTGGTTATCCAGACAATTTGCGGCATGGCCTCGGCCAGCAAGCGAAATTCTTTTTCACTCTCCTGTAAAGTCTTTTGAGCAGTTTCAATCCGATCCGCCATCAGATTAAAACCCTCGAAGACTGTTTGAAGATCGGAACTGCCGCGCATGTCAAGACGGGCCGATAAATCACCCCGGCCAAAGGCGTCGCTGACGGTTGTCAGAGCTTTCAGAGGCAGGAGCCCCTGGCGTAGAAGCCACAAGAGACTAAGCAACAGCAGCCCGAAAGCGAGGAGGAGTATCTTGACCTGCTCAAGGTATTCACGCCAGGCTTCATTGATAGCGGGAAGCGGTGAAATGCTGAGAGTGATAACCCCGTAATACTGCCCTTCAATCACGACGGGCCGGTTGGCTCTGATCTCTTCCTGACCGCACCAGCGGGAAAACCACAAAGGGGCCTTAAGAACAATTGGGGTATCGTGGCTGAAGATCAAGGCATCTGATGTTTCGTGAAAACTGATATGAGTCACTGTAGAGCTTCGATGGAAGTTTTCGAGCACCCTTTTAAGGTGTGTTGAATCAGTATCATGGGTGGTCGCATCGGCGATCAGTGCCGGCGCAACCGCAATCTCCAGCAAGTCCATGTTATGCCGGTGTTCGGCTGCCATCTCAATCTGGGCATTGTCGACCAGGTAACGTATAGATTGAAAAGCTGCGCCAATAAGCACAATTAACAGGCATAGGAGTGTCACCAGCAGCAACTGGGTTAGCAGTCTTAAACGGTTCCATAAATATGATGGTCGCCAGTTCATAATGTATTTACCTGCTTCGATTCGGCAAGGCGTCAGGCGAAAAGGTACGTTTCGGAAAGCCCTCCGGTTTAAGCAGATAGCCCATTCCAGGATCACCAAAGTGCTGGATAACGGTGTAGATATTGCTCATGAGGTCATATGCCCAGTAGCATCTGGCCATAGGAATCTGCATATCGTAGAGAGGGGTCGCACCGAGAAAAATCCCCTTGGCGAGCTGTTCTCTGCGACTGAATCCGTCACTCATACCGCTGCCGCTCCAGTCTTCGTCAAAGTAAAATATCCGTCTGATTAACGAGTGGCGCATGCCTGGTTTGAGGGTTGCCTCCACCACCCAGACACGGTGCAACTCCCATCGCACCAGATCCGGGTTGAGGTGTTTGGAGGAAAATATCTGAGAAGAGGTGGACTGGAACACCATCCGGTAGTTGTTATAAGGGATGAACATCTCCCGTTTGCCAATCAGCTTATAGTCGAACTGATCAAGCTTGCCCAGAAACAGATAGCCTTCATCGTAGCTGGTAATACCCCCTTGCGAGGCAATCGGATTGTCGCAGGTAAGATCAGGGGAAATCCGGGTGCGGCGCGAGGCGGCTGAATAGCTCCAGGCCCGGCGTGGCTGAAGTACCGGATCAAGAGTGTCGACAGAATAGGTGGCGTTCCCTGCTGCATTCGGCGGAGCGATAAAGTTGTAAGCAGCCTCAAAAAAAACATTGCCGTTTTTCTTCAACATGGCTGCGTTCCATGCAGGGTTGTAGTAGCTGCTTTGCAGTGAAACGCGCAAAGCTCCGGAGTTGACCGGTTTACCGTTTTTGTCCACATACCAGTTGCGTGCACGATATTCAGCGGGATAACCGTTATATACGAGCATGTGATTCCACATTACTTCGTTGCCGTTCTTGGGGATCGGAAACGGGATGCCGCCAAACGCCCCCTCAACAGCCAGACCATCTTTGATGAGATTGGCATTGGTCGCGTTTTTCAGTGTGTTGTCACGTACCCAGGCAGGATAAGCAACGCTGCGGTGGCTGGGATAGACATCCATCCGATATGTTGGATATCTCCGCAACAGCTCTTTAGATGTTTCACTAAGGTTATCTGAATACCGGCCCATGTTCCGGGAGGTAATCACAAAAAGTGGTTTTTCATCAGGGAAGGGATCAGCCCAGCGCCCCGACCCTTTTCGAAAACCATGCGGCGAAGTGTTTGCGGGAAGACCACCGGTGTAAGCGGGGATGGTTCCATCACTATTTCCGGATTTTTCAGCGCCCAGAGGTGTCAGTTCTGCTCCAAGTCTGTGTGCCTCTGCGGCGCTGACCCCGGCTTCGGCATTACCGGCAAGGATTATTATCAGCATGGAGAGCAACAGTAGGTATGGGTATTTCATAGCCGGTTCCTCTTAATATGTAACCTGATGGCGGGTATATGTCTTCGCGGTCAATGACTTGCCATGCCATTGACCAGCCCATGCCAAGTATCCCCCCGTGCTTCCAGTTGCTTTATTATTGCATATTCAACCGTTGTCCTTATGAATTGTAGTCTTACCCTTTACTATGTACCATCTAAGTAAATATTTGTCCAACCCCGTAGTCATAAGGTTGGTCCAGTCTCATGGAACTGCGACATTGGCTGTCTACTGCAAATATCTACAGGTTTCCGGTGGATGAGATGGAGTCCACTATCAAGGAGTTGCTTGAGAAGATGGATTTTGTTGTTGAGAACGTAAAAGGAATCCATCAATATTGTCTGAAGTTATTAAAAAGGAGTCGGTATGATAAAAAGTATGACAGGTTATGGCAAGGGCGAGGCGCTATCGGAACAAGGACGCTTTTCTGTTGAGATTCGCTCGGTCAATCACCGCTACGGTGAAATTTCAGTGCGCATGCCGCGTGGTTTTCTGGCCCTGGAGAACGAGATCAAGAAGATGCTGGCCAATGTCCTCAAGCGCGGCAAAATTGATGTCTACATCCAGTGGGACGAGACTGGCGGTACGGTTGCCATACCACAGGCGGATACGGCACTGGCTCAGGGCTATGCCGGTCTGTTCCGCACGCTGTCGGCGGACCTGGGGTTGACTGGGGAGGCGCCGCTGGCGCTGATCCTGGCCCAGAAGGGTGTTCTCAAGGATGTAGGAACAACCATCGACGAGAGCGAGTACCTGCCCCAGATCGTCTCTGCGGTTCAGACAGCCGTGACGGCAATCGATGCCATGCGCACCCGCGAGGGCGAAGCGCTCTCGCTAGACCTGTCGACCCGGCGCGGGCAGGTTGCGGAGTGGATCGAGCAGGTCGGTTTGCGAGCGCCCCAGGTGGTTGCGGAGTACCGCCAGAAACTGAAGATCCGTCTGGATCAGTTGCTGGATGGCGCTGAGGTTGATGCTAACCGATTGGCGCAGGAGGTGGCCCTGATGGCCGACCGTTGCGATGTGACCGAGGAACTGGTGCGGCTTGCCAGCCACTTTGCCCAGTTTGACGAAGCGCTGTTGCTGGTTGAGCCGGTGGGACGCAAGCTGGACTTCCTGATGCAGGAAATGAACCGCGAGGTCAATACCATTGGTTCCAAGTCAAGCGATGCCGATGTTACGGGGCTTGTCATCCGTATCAAGGCCGAGATGGAAAAAATGCGCGAGCAGGTGCAAAACGTGGAATGAGGATTGTCATTGAGAGGAGGATTACATGGCAAGGAAACTGTTCATACTGGTAGTTATCGGCATGATTATTCCTGCAATGAACCTGAATGCGGCGGAATATTATTATTTCAGTGTGTTGAATCAGCGCAGCCCGGAACTCATTGCGAAGCACTGGAACCCGATACTCGACTATGTCTCAGCAAAGAGCGGTGTACTCCTGAGACTCAAGATTGGAAAAACCGCACCGGAAACAACCGCATTGACGGTCAGGGGTGAAGCGCAGTTTGCTTTTACCAATCACCTGTTTACCCCTGAAAGGGCTAAATTGGGATGGAAGGTGATTGCCCGCCAGGACACGGAAGGTATTCAGGGAGAAATCGTTGTGCTCGCCAGTTCGCCGATTAAAGCTGTTGAGGAACTGAATCGCAAAGTCGTTGGTTTCCCTTCTAAAGAGGCCTTTGTAGGCTACTGGATTCCGATGGATCGGCTCCTAAGGAAAAACATTACGGTGAAAGAAGTGTTTGCCGGAAACCAGGAGGGGGCGATGGGGCAGTTGCGGTTCGGCAAGGTGGATGCGATAGGTGCAAATTCTGCTGTTATGAAGGGTTATGCCGCCAAAGAGAACATTGCCTACCGTGTTCTCTGGCGCTCGGAAACATACCACGATCTCTGCATCATGGCTTCTCCACGTGTTCCGGCTGCCACGATGAGAGCTGTACGCCAGGCATTCATTACAATGTCGCAAACAGCTGAAGGCAAGAAGGTACTCGCACAGGCCGCGGCGAACATCAACCAGAAACAGAGCGTCGGCTTTGTAAAATCCGACGATACGGAGTATGAGAACTACAAGAGGTTCTATAAAAAGACACCGGTGAGGGAATAGGATATGGGGGTATTCCTCAAAGTGTTGGGCCGTCTCAGTCTGTTTCAGAGAATTTTGATCCCGGCAGCATTCATGTTTTTGACCGGCTACCCCCTGATAGTCTACACGGTTGTCAAATCCCTGATGATTTACCATCAAACCACGATCTCCGATGAAACGTCACTTATGCTCGATGCGCTTGAAAAACAGACTGCTGAACAGGTTGTCATTGGTGATTACACCCTCATCAACAACCTGTTACGGGACAGGGTCAAAAGGGGAGCATTCAAACGTCTTGCATTTACCGATTCTGAGGGGCTTTCGCTGGTTGCTCAAAGAGAAGAAGTGAATATTGAATCCCCGGAATGGTTTAACCGGTGGCTGGATATCCCGGAACAACCTATATCACGGGAAGTAAAGATAGGCGGGAGATTGTACGGGACGATCAGCGCACAGCTTTCGCATTCCGAGTTTCACAACCAGATCTGGGAAAACATTGTAAAACAGATTTGGATTGCTGTTGCAGGCGGAATATTGTTCTTAATATATGTTTCATTTATCATCAGATCCAGCTTGAAGCCTCTGCGGAACGTACAAGAAATTGCCCGTAAGGCCGCATCAGGCGATCTTTCCGTGGCTGCCCAGCTTAGCGATGGTTCTGCCCCCGAGATAAGGGAGGCCATCACCCTGTTCAATGAGGCTGCGGCGAGTATCGATTACCATTTGCGGGAACGTATCGAGTCGCTGCTTCATAAGCTCGCCGAACATCAGCAAGATCTCGAACAGATCGTCAAGGAGCGGACACAGCAACTTCTTGATACTCAGGAAGATTTGGTCCGTAAAGAGAAGCTGGCGATCCTTGGCCAGCTTTCGGGAAGCGTTGGGCATGAGTTGCGCAATCCCCTGGGGGTAATGAGCAACGCGGTCTACTTCCTGAAGATGGTTCTGGCGGACGCAGATGAAACCGTGAAGGAATACCTGGATATCATCAAGAATGAAATCGACAATTCCCTGCGGATCATCACCGACCTGCTCGATTTTGCCCGGACCAAGGCGCCCCGGATAAAAACGGTGACGGCCCGAGAGTTGACGGATGAAAGTCTTGGCAGGTGCGCTATTCCGGAAAACATCGATCTTCAGACCGAAATCCCGGACAACCTCCCATTTCTCAGGGTAGACCCGTTGCAGATAGGGCAGGTGCTGCAAAACCTGATCACCAACGCGGTGCAGGCGATGCCGGACGGCGGTGCGCTGAGGGTCGCCGCACTACGAATTTCGAGTTCTAATTCAAAATCTAAAATCCAAAATTCAAAATTCATCGAAGATTTCATCGAAATCTCCGTCACTGACACCGGCGAAGGGATTTCTCCCGAAAATATGAAAAAACTGTTTCAGCCGCTCTTCACCACCAAGGCAAAAGGGATCGGGCTTGGGCTTGTGGTCTGCAAGAATCTGGTGGAGGCCAACGGTGGGAGAATAGAGGTGGCGAGCGAGTCGGGAAAGAGTACAACCTTCACGGTGGCGCTGCCCATGGATAGGGGATGAACTTGTGGTCGAAGAGACTTTCTCATGTTGGAGCAATTATGAACGATGATGATAAGACCAAAGAACAGCTGCTGGATGAGTTGAGTGAACTGCGTCAGCGAATTGCCGGGCAGGATCTGGCGGTTTCCGAAAGCGCAGAGTACGAGCGGGCGCTGAAAGAGCTTCGCAAGGAGGCGGAGCGGGGGAGCCACCTGCTGCAACTCTACGAGAAGGCTTCACAGTTGACTGATAAGGAACTCTACGACTTTGCCCTGGATGAGGTGGTATATCTCACCGACAGCGAGATCGGTTTTTTCCATTTGGTTTCGGATGATCAGAAGGACATTATTCTGACGACGTGGAACAGGGGGGCTCTCATGAACTGCACGGCCGCATATGCAACCCATTATGCCATTGATCTGGCGGGTAACTGGGTCGATTCCATCCGCTTCAAACGACCGGTTGTCTACAATGACTTTCCGATTTCACCCAACAGAAAGGGGCTCCCGGAAGGACATGCGCCGATCCGGCGATTCATGAGCATACCCGTATTCGAGGGAGACAAGGTCAGATTCATTTTTGGCGTGGGGAATAAAGTCGAGGAGTATGGGGAGAAAGATCTCATCCATCTTCAACTGGTGGCCAATGAACTGCACAAGATCATCTTGCAGCGAGGTTCAGAAGAGGCGCTGCGGGAGAGCGAGGAACGATTCCGTTCACTGGTGGAGCAATCGCCCATCAGCATCGTCATAATACGAGACATGAAGGTGCTCTATGCGAATTCAAAGTATGCTGAAATGCATGGCTACGCAAACGCCGATGAGATGTTGCGCCTCCGGATCAAAACATTGATTGCCCAGAGTTCATGGGAACAATTCGTCGCTCAGGCCACGAAACATGAGAACAGGTTGCTGTTCGAGATGATCTACGAAACAGTAGGGGTGCGCAAGGATGGGTCCGAGTTTGATGCATTGGTCACGACCACTCGTGTCAATCTGGCGGATGGTCCCGCCTCCATGGGGTTTGTCCAGGATATAACAGCGCACAAGCAGACCGAAAAGGAGATAAGTAGATTAAATGACGAGCTGAATCAAAAGATCGATCAGCTTGTCGAGGCGCAAGAAGATTTGGTACGGAAGGAGAAACTCTCCATTCTTGGTCGGCTTTCGGGGAGCGTTGGGCATGAGTTGCGAAACCCCCTGGGGATAATGAACAATGCGGTCTACTTCCTGAAGATGGTTCTGGCGGGCGCAGACGAAACCGTGAAGGAATATCTGGATATCATCAAGAAGGAAATCGACAACTCCCTGCGGATCATCACCGACCTGCTTGATTTCGCCCGAACCAAAGCTCCGCAGATAAAAGCAGTGACGGCCCGAGAGTTGATGGATGCAAGCCTCGCCATATGCGCTATTCCGGAAAACATCAATCTTCAGACCGAAATCCAGGACAACCTTCCCCTTCTCAGGGTAGACCAGTTACAGATGGAGCAAGTACTGACTAACCTTATCACCAATGCGGTGCAGGCGATGCCGGACGGCGGCGCGCTGCGCATTGCAGCGCGCCTGATGGATAATCCAGGGGGAACCCTGCGTGGCTCCCCTGTTTCAGGCGACCACACAGGGTTGCCCCTACAAGAAACCGCTAATTTCATCGAAATCTCCGTTACTGACACCGGCGAAGGGATTTCTCCCGAAAATATGAAAAAACTGTTTCAGCCGCTCTTCACCACCAAGGCAAAAGGGATCGGGCTTGGGCTTGTGGTCTGCAAGAACCTGGTGGAGGCGAATGGCGGGCGGATTGAGGTGGCGAGCCGACTGGGGGAAGGGACGACCTTCAGCATGCTACTGAAGCTCGTGCAATAACGGAAAGCAGAGGTTACGGAGGGTAGAATGACAATCCTTGAATGTTTCAGGGGCATCACCAAGCGGACGAAGGCGGAAGAACGTATTCGCGAAAGCGAGGCACGCTACCGCAGTATTTTCGAATATGCCGACGACATTATCTACCTCTTGAATCCGGACAGCACCTTCATTTCCCTTAATCACGCCTTCGAGCGGATTACCGGGTGGGCAGGAGAAGAATGGATTGGCAAGCCGTTCGCGCCCATCGTCCACCCCGACGATTTGCCATTTGCCAACGATATCTTCCGGAGAACGCTGGCCGGAGAATCCTCGCCGTCTTTCGGATTGCGCCTCCTCAGGAAGTCCGGAGAGTATTTCGATGCCGATCTCAGTATCACGCCCCTTGGTGATGTAGTAACCAGTGCAATAGGGATCGCCCGCGATGTTACCGAACGCAAGCGAGCGGAAGAGGAAATCCGCAAGCTGAACGAAGAGCTGGAAACCAAGGTGCAGGAGCGGACCAAGCAGCTTCTGGATACCCAGGAAGAGCTGGTACGCAAGGAGAAACTTGCCATGCTCGGCCTGGTCGCCGGAGGGATGGGGAACGAGTTGCGCAACCCTCTGGGGGTGATGAACAACGCCGTCTTCTTCCTGCAAAGCGTGATGCCGGATGCCGATGAGACGGTCCGGGAATACCTGGACATCATCAAGAAGGAGATCGACAAATCCCTGCTGATCATCACCGACCTGCTTGATTTCACCAGGGCCAAGACTCCTCAGGCAAAAGCGTTAACGGTCTGTGCGTTGACAGATGAAAGCCTCGGTAGGTGTGCGATTCCAGAAAGCATCGATCTTCAGACCGAAATCCCGGACAACCTCCCCCTTCTCAGGGTAGACCCGATACAGATGGGGCAGGTGCTGCAAAACCTGATCACCAACGCTGTCCAGGCGATGACCGGCGGCGGCGTGCTGACCATCAGCGCACGCCAGGTTTTGAATTCAGATTCAAAATTCAAAATTCAAAATCCAAAATTCGACGAAGATTTCATCGAAATCTCCGTCACCGATACCGGCGAGGGGATTTCTCCCGAGAATATGAAAAAACTGTTCCAGCCATTTTTCACCACCAAGTCACGGGGGATCGGCCTTGGGCTGTCGATCTGCAAGAGCTTTGTCGAGGCCAATGGCGGCAGGATCGAGGTGGAAAGCGAGCTCGGAAAGGGAAGCATCTTCATGGTGTTGTTGCCTATAGAGAGGAGCAAAATATGAGCGAAATGCCGAAGGTTCTGGTGGTGGACGACGACCGGCGGATGGTCAGAACAATCTGTGATATCCTGAAGCTTAAGGGGTGTGAGGTTGAGTCGGCCTACAGCGGTGAGGAAGCGGCTGGAAAGGTCAAGTTGGGGGGCCTGGATTGCGTGTTGATGGACATTAAGATGCCGGGGATTGACGGGGTGGAGAGCCTGAAAATGCTCAAGGCTGTATCTCCCGGCCTGCCGGTTGTTCTGATGAGCGCCTATGCCACCTGTGAACAGAGGGAGGAGGCGAAGCGTAATGGGGCGGTCACGGTACTCAACAAACCGATCGACTTCCAGCAAGTCCTCTCCTTTCTCTCGCTTCTCAAGAAAGAGGAAAGCATTCTCATAGTAGATGATGATCCGGAGTTCTCGAGGACACTCAAGGATATCCTTCAGTCGACAGGTTACCATGTGAAGACCGAGGAGAACCCGGAGAAGGCGCTCGCACAGATGGAGCAGGAGTACCTGGTTGTCATACTGGATCTCAAGCTCGGCGCTGCCGATGGCCTGGACGTCCTCAAGAAGGTACTCGACCGCTATCCCGAAAAACCGGTGGTGCTGGTCACCGGTTGCCGGGACGAGATATCGGCCTCCATCGAACATGGTATGCATGTGGGAGCCTACACACTTCTCTACAAGCCATTCGATATGGACAAGCTTATACGGATCATTGAGGATATCAGCCGCTGCAAACGCAATACACTCCTGGGTGAACCGTTCGATTTCGGGGTGATATGATGGAGCAACCACGCATCCTGATCATCGATGATGATCCGAACCTGAGAAAGACCCTGGCTGATATCCTCAGGATCAAGGGGTACGAAACAGTGACGGCCGAAGACGGGGAAAAGGGGCTTGCCCTCCTGCTGGTGAATGGGGTTAATCTTGTTCTGCTTGACCTGGGGCTCCCGGGCATTCCGGGGCTGGAGGCGCTGGACAGGATCAAGGCTGATTTCCCCCTGACCGTGGTGATAGTCCTGACCGGACAGGCCACCATTGATTCGGCGGTTGAGGCTACCAACAGGGGGGCCTTCTCCTATCTGGTCAAGCCGTACGATATAGACCAGCTCATCAACCACATCAGGCGCGCGATCGAGAAGCAACAGGCCGAGGAGGAAATCGTCCGGCATCATATCGAGCTGAAGAGGATGAATGCCGAGCTGAGGACGCTCAACGAGATCTCGAAGGCGATCAGCCAGACTCTTGACATGGATGAGTTGGTGAACAATGTGCTACAGGTACTGGTGCGGACAATGATATTCCCGTTCGAGCTGCGCGCTGGGATATACCTAATGGACAACGGCAAGATGCGCCTTGCCTCCTCCGTGAGCCTCCCTGAAACGCTTCTGAAACTGCATCAGGAAATCTGTCAGTGGCAATGTCTCTGTGGGCGGGCCCAGGCAACCGGGGATGTCGTGGTTTTTTCCGATACCGAGGGGAGCGGGGTGAATGCTCTCTGTCATCCCGAGACAGAACAGTACGGGCGCATCATCATTCCCCTGAAGGCGGTCAACACGGTTGTCGGCCTCCTCTCTCTCTATACCGAACCAGGGACTGAAGTGAGTGAAAATCTGCTGCAACTCCTCTCAACTTTGGGGGGCCAGATCGGTATTGCCATCAACAACGCCAGGCTTTTCGAACAGACAAGGAAATCTTCCCTCCATGACCCGCTCACCGGTCTGGCCAACAGGCGTTTTCTCGATATTCAGATGGAAAAGAGCTTTGAGACGGCCAAGAGATACCAGGAAAGACTTTCGGTCGTCATGCTGGATATCGATCATTTCAAACGGTACAACGACACACGAGGTCATCTTGAGGGAGACCTGCTGCTGGCCAGGCTTGCGGAACTGCTGTTGAAGGAGTTGAGGGACGCCGACCATGTTTTCAGGTACGGCGGGGAGGAATTCCTTTGTATCCTCCCGGAAACAGACCTGGCCATGGCGGGTGAGGTTGCCGAAAGGTTGAGGATGGCTGTGCAGGCGGAGACCGACGTTACCATAAGTCTGGGTGTTGCCTCGTACTCGGATGATATTTCGGACAAGGAAACCCTTATCCGTAAGGCCGACGAGGCGCTTTATCGTGCCAAGGAGAGTGGAAGAAACAGGGTCGAGCGGTAATCATCAGGTAAGTTTCCCTTCAGCATAAGGAAAAATGATGATAAACTAAATTATTTTATAACCATACGAAGGAGTTATTGTTAAATGCCTAAAAGAACCGACATCAAAAAGATCCTCATTATCGGCGCCGGGCCAATCGTTATCGGCCAGGCCTGTGAATTCGACTATTCCGGGACACAGGCCTGCAAGGCCCTGAAGGAAGAGGGATACGAGGTGGTGCTGCTGAACAGTAATCCGGCCACCATAATGACCGACCCTGATTTTGCCGATCGCACCTATATTGAACCGGTTACGCCGGAGATACTGGCCAAGATCATCGAGAAGGAGCGGCCTGACGCGATACTGCCGACCCTGGGTGGCCAGACCGCCCTGAATACCGCCGTGGCCGTGGCGGAGATGGGCATTCTGGATAGATTTGGTGTTGAGCTGATCGGCGCCAAATTGCCGGCCATCAAGAAGGCCGAAGACCGTACGCTCTTCAAGGCTGCCATGGAGAAGATCGGTCTGGCCGTGCCCGCTTCCGGACTGGCCCACAACTACACTGAGGCCATGGA
>JBAYZR010000049.1:0-14835 GCA_041672425.1 Pedobacter sp.
GCTTACGACGGAGCAGCTGGGGCCCAGGATGTCTATTGACAAGGAGATGTTTCAGCTCAATCGTGACATCCTTAAAACCGTGATTTCAAAGTACCCGTTGCGCGGCTATGTCATGAAGGTTTCGGGCAACGAGGCGATTATCAATATAGGATCAAGGCAGGGAGTGGTCAGCGGGACCAGGTTCGATGTACTGGAAGAGCCGGCGGTCATTAAATTTAAGGGAAGAGCACTGCGTTCCCTGCCGAATGTCGTCGGCCAGGTCGAGGTGGCGCGTGTGGAACCTGATCTTGCCTATGTAAAGTTTATCAATCAGCAGAGAGCCGTGAAGGCGGACGACAAGATTCAGGAGCGGATGAATGAGCCGGTCGTCAAATAGCAAAAGTTCATGGTGTTTTTTGCTGCTGCTGGCTTTTGCGTTCTGTGGCCTCTTTTCCTGCGCAACCGCACCGGTCACGGAGGAAAGTGAAGGGGGTATAGCGGTGTGGGATATCGACGACCTGAGCCCCGGTATTACCCGCACGAATCTTGGAGAGCTGTTTTCGGCCCAGATTATCGAGGTTCTCAAAAATAAAGGGGAGTCAGTGGTGGAGAGGACGCGTTTGCTTCGCGTACTTGAAGAACTCCGGCTCGGCTCGTCTTCACTGGCTGATGAGTCGAGTCGGCTTGGACTCGGTAAACTTATAGGCGCAAAACAGATGGTTTTTGGCGGGTATCAGATCGTTGGAGATCAGATGCGTATTGATCTGAGGCTGGTGGAGGTTGAGACCGGAAGGGTACGGAAAGCTGTTAAAAAAACCGCATCGTCTGCTGGTTTGTCCGGGTGGATTGATGCGGTCAGAAAGGCTGCCGGAGAACTTTAAGACAGCGGCCTCCCTACTCAAAATTGTGTATTTCATGTTACGATAAATGAGCTTTATTGCAGCCTTGTAAACATGAGCCGCATAAGCTTAGTATGTGGTTTTATTGTTTAACTTTTAGGGGTTCTGTGATAGATAGATAAGTTATGGCGCTATATACCTGCAAGCTCGGTGCATCAGATGGAAAAATACTTCACAGGGAACTTGAGGCCTCAGAACCGCAATTGCTAAGAAAGAGCTTGGAAGAACAGGGCTTTTATGTTTTCGAGGTAAAAAAGAAACCACTGCAATTTTTGCTCGACAAAGGACTCAAACGGCGCCGTATCGATAATCGTTCACTGCTTACCTTTAATCAGGAAATGCTGGTTCTTATCAAAGCCGGCATGCCTATCATTCAAATCCTCGACACAATCCTTGAACGCCACGACAATGATAAGTTTTCAGAAATTCTGCGCCAGGTACGTGAAGATGTGAAGGGTGGGGCAGCACTATCCGCAGCGCTTGAAAAACATGGCCGCATCTTTCCACATCTTTATGTTGCCTCCATAAGGGCGGGTGAGCGGACTGGCGATATTGCCCACACTATTCGGCGTTACATCCAGTTCCTCAAGCGGGTTGACGTCATCCGCAAAAAGGTTGTTACAGCATTGTTCTATCCGTCTATTTTGGTTGTTGTTGCCTTCATGGCAATTACGCTGCTACTGTTGTATGTAGTTCCTACCTTCAGCCAGGTATATTCTGATGCTGGTTCGCAGTTGCCCCTGCCCACTCAGTTGCTGATTACCTTTACTTCTTTTCTGAAGCGATATTTTTTGATGGGTGTGTTGCTGGTGATAGCTGGCGCAGTCGCATATCGTTCCTGGATTGCCACGGAATCCGGTCGATACAAGTTTGACAGCCTTAAATTGATCATCCCGTACGCAGGAGAGATTTTTGTCAAATACTCGGTTGCGAGTTTCAGCCGCACACTGGCTACAGTGCTCGGAAGCGGTATACCTATAATAGAGTCGTTGCGTATGTCCATTGGCACCCTCAATAATGTATACATGGAAAAGAAACTCTTTGAGGCTGTCAAGTTTGTTGAGGAAGGTGGGAGACTCTCCACTGCCTTTGAGCGGGCCAATATCATGCCTTCGCTTGCTTTGCGCATGCTTGGAGTCGGGGAAGCTACCGGCTCCCTTGAGGATATGCTGGTAGATATTGCCGATTATCTGGAGGATGAGCTGGAAGAACGGATGCATCTTCTCACTACGGCAATTGAACCGGCCATTATGCTTGTCATGGGCGTTGTAATCGGGGGCATCATCATCGCCATGTACCTGCCGATATTTAAAATTGCCGGCACGGTTGGCTAGAAGGGGAGTATGATGCAATCCTTTAAGCGTAGAAATATCGGAACGATCCTCATGGAACAAGGGAGTCTGAAAGAGGAACAGCGTCAGTACGTTGTAGAGAATCAGGCTGTCACCAAACAGCGCTTTGGAGAATTTTGTATTCACGAGGGTTATATCAGTGAAGAGGAACTGGCCAGAGCACTGTCAGAACAGTTCAGTATTCCCTACGCGGATCTCGACAACTTCAGGATGGACGAGGGATTGCTTAATTCCTTGCCAACGGACGCTATCTACCGTTTCCGTTTTGTTCCGCTGGAGATGACACCCGATGCGCTTGTGGTGGCGATAGCTGACCCTACGGATGTTGTCAAACTGGATGAGCTGGAACTTATGCTTGGCTATTCCTTGCGCATTCGTATTGCTACCGAGTCTGCCATTGCATCGGTTATCAAGGCTGGTGAAGGAACCCGCCGTGTACTGCGGGAGGTTTCCGAAGATTTCATGCTCCAACTGGTTAAGGAGACTGATCGGGGAGAGGAAGTACTTTCAGTCGAGGCAATCTCGGACGACACAAGTCCGATAATCAAGCTGATCAATACCACCATTCTGGATGCCCTCAATCGTCGTGCCAGCGATATACATATTGAAACCAGCCACGATGGTGTGGACATCAAATATCGTATAGACGGGGTACTTTACAGGGCCAATGAACCTATCGATCTTCATTTTCAGGCTCCTATCATCTCTCGTCTCAAGGTCATGAGCGAGTTGGATATCTCTGAACGGCGCATACCTCAGGACGGGCGCTTCAAGGTGCGTTTTAAAGACAAGTCCATTGATTTCCGTGTCTCGATTATGCCAAGCGCCTTAGGCGAGGATGCGGTTATCCGTATCCTTGATAAGGAAAGCATCGCCAGCGACCTGAAGGGGCTGACGCTGGAAAATCTTGGTATCAGCGAACGTGAGATAAAACGGCTGCGCAAAAAAATCCGCGAACCTTATGGCATGGTGTTGGTTACCGGTCCGACCGGTTCTGGTAAAACCACCACATTGTACGCCGCTCTGACTGAGATTCACACCGGCGAGGATAAGATCATCACCATTGAGGATCCTGTCGAGTACATGCTGCGTGGTGTGCTGCAGATCCCTGTTAACGAGAAGAAGGGATTGACCTTTGCCAAGGGGTTGCGCTCCATCTTGCGCCATGACCCGGATAAGATCATGGTAGGGGAGATCCGTGACCCGGAGACCGCACAGATTGCGGTACAGTCTGCCCTGACCGGCCATCTGGTGTTCACCACCGTGCATGCCAACAATGTTTTTGACGTCATCGGGCGTTTTATTCATATGGGGATAGATCCCTACAATTTTGTTTCCTGTCTGAACTGCGTCCTGGCCCAACGTCTGATACGCAAGGTCTGTCCCAAATGCCGTCGCATCACGACTTACAGCGATGTTGAGTTGCGTGAGGCAGGGGTTGATCCGGAGGCTGTCCGTGGTGTGACCCTGTATGAGGCCAAGGGGTGCGAGGAATGCAACGGCACCGGCTATCGTGGTCGGTCCGCCATTGTTGAACTTCTGGAGCTGAACGACGAAATACGCGACCTGATCATCGGCAAGGTACCCGCAAAACAACTCAAGCAGGCTGCACGTGAGGCCGGCGTTGTTTTTCTTCGTGATTCAGCTATGGAAAAGCTGATTGCGGGTGACACGACACTCAAGGAGATCAACCGCGTCACCTTTGTAGAATGACGGGAATGGACTGACCATGCTATTTTCCAAAAAATCGCTCGGAGTTGAGATAAGTCCCTCTGGCGTGGCATTCGCTCTGCTGAGTGGTTCCGTGGCGGCGCCTCGCCTGGAGAGAGTCTCATACCGCCCTTTTACTACCGGTACGATTCATGTTTCTCTGCGTGAACAGAACATCCTTGATCCCAAGGTTTTTATAGGCCAACTGAAGGATGCCTACAACATGCTTCTATATCGGGGAACTCGTCTTTCGGTAACCCTGCCGGATACTGTTGGACATGTCATGCTGCTGGATGTGGAGGGGCGCTTTAAGAGTCGTACGGAAGGCCTTGACATTATTCGTTGGAAGCTTAAAAAAAGTATGCCATTTGATGTTGCGGACACCCATCTGGATTACCAGCAACTCACTGTTCGGGAAAACGGCAGTCTGGCGTTGCTGGTGGCTTTGGTCTCTCGCACGGTTATTGGCCAATATGAAGAACTGCTTACCTCCGCTGGTTTCCTGCCGTCGCGGATCGACTTTAATACCTTTAATCTGTTCAGGGTATTTGAACGCCGCTTGTCTCTACCAGGAGAGAGTGCACTGGTCTCTTTTTATGACGGCATCCTTGGCATCGTGATATTTTCCGATGGAATCCCCGTGTTTATACGGATTAAGGGCCTTTCAAATGTGGCAACTGTTGATAGCCGTGTTTACATGGAGATCAACAGCTCCTTTCTGGTATATCGTGAGCGTTTTCCTGATCGGGCGCTGGCGCATGTTGCCTGTATCGCACCGCCTGATATGCTATCGGACTTCCGTGGTATGGTGACCGATATTACAGCTTGTGAAACAATTAAAATGGAAACAAAATCTGTTGTGACCCCCTCTGATGCCGCCCCGGCTGACCAGGAATCCATTTTTCCGTTTACAGCTGCCATTGGCGCGGCTTTGAGGAGCCTGTGATGCGATTTACCATTAACATTGCTACCAGGACGTATCTTGATTACCGGCGTGTGAACCGGTTCTGTGCTGCCGGTATAGTGATACTGCTGGCCCTGCTGGCTTGGAATATAAACCGCATGTCCTCTAATTTTGGTGAGTTGCGTAGTCTCAAAGCGGAAAGTGCAATCTTTGAAGGACGTCTTGGCAGCCGCTCCGCGGGTGTTTCCGAAAAAGAATACAAGCGGATGCAGGCTAGCATTCGTTTCTATAATGGTGTCATTGAGCGCAAAACCTATGCGTGGCTTGGGTTGCTTGAAATGTTGGAAAACATCACTCCGGAGGGGATCGCGCTGATTTCGCTGGTACCAAATAAGAAAGGCGGAGAACTACAGATTGATGGCCATGCCAAGAGCTTTGGCACAGTGCAAACCTATGTGGAAAAACTTGAAGATTCCAAGATATTTACCGATACCATGCTACTATCGCATAATGTTGTGTCCGCTGGAACTAATGCCAAGGGTGTCCTGTTCAAGATTTCGTGCCGGGCGGTGATGCGATGAAACAGGTTTTACTTGAGCTTCTTCGCCTGAAAAAGCAGAGTCTGATCGCCATCGGTTTGTTGCTGCTGAGTAATGTCGTTCTCTATGCGTTTGTCAGCGGGTATCAGGAATCCGCGCTTATCAAGGCTCGCGCTGATTGGAGTAATCTACGGCGCCGGGTTGCTGCTGCTGACCGGGGTGACGTAAAGGTGGCCTATCGCCAGGGGAAAAGTGATTTGGAAAGGCTCAGGTCCATGATTCCGCTCAAGCGACAATTTCCGCGTGTTCTTGGAGATGTTCTGGATGCTGCTGCTTCCAGTGGTGTGGCCATTGGTTCAATTACCTATAAACCACAGGTTGTTAAGGATGAAGAACTGCTGGCGTACATTGTCACCATGTCTACCTCTGGAAGCTATGCAGCGCTAAAAAGTTTATTGGCTGATCTACAGAAGTATCACGAACTGGTCGTTATTGATGGTGTCAGCTTTGCAAACAGCGATCCCTACGTCGAGAACGTCTCCATGGAACTCCATCTGACGGTTTATCTTCGGGAGGGTGCATGAGTCGGCAGCGACTGATCCTTTTTGTTCTGCTTATCCTGCTTCTTTTGGCTATGGCCTGGAGTTATTATTCCTATCCACGCGCCAAGACTGTCAGTCATCTGAAATACCCCCCAGGCTCCCATATCATTGCAGAGAAGAGGCGTGTTCCTGCAATGTCTCCACAGGCGTCACCGTCTGAGGGGAGTGTACTCAGGCTTGACCTGCTCAACCGCGAACAATCCACCTTCAAGGGATATCGGCGCAACATATTTAAACCTGTTTTTGTTGATGAATTAAAGAGGATGAAGCAGATGGCGTCTGCCCTTAAGCCGGTTCTGCCACCCGTACAACCGCAGAAGGCAGCGCCTGTGTCGCCGATTGTCCCAGCGGTTGCCGTACCTGAAACACCGCATCGGGAACTGGCTAGTTTTACATTTTTGGGGTTTCTAAAAAAGGATAACCGCAAGACAATTTTTCTTGCCAAGGACAAGGACATCATCCTGGTAAAAAAAGGAGATACTTTTGCGGGGCGTTACATGGCCACTTCCTTGACTGATAATGCCCTGACTATTTCGGTTACCGATACTGGTGAAGAAATTGTAATACCCTTGATCGAGAGCAAAGCTCTCAGCGCTGCACAGCAACCTAAAGCATTTCCCCCGGTTCCCTCTCATTAGTTAAAGGTCCGGGTAAGGATGGAGCTACAGTGCAGTAGATAAAAACCGATGATATTCCTTCAACGCTTGAACCATGCAACAAAGGAGACGCTACGGATGCGCTACCTGACACATCTGATCATATCTGGTCTCATACTAGGCCTTTTTTCCGGTTGTTCTTCCAGTCGTAGGGCTTTTTCCAAAGGGGAGAAGTTCGAGTCCGAAGGCAAGTATGAAGAAGCCATGTATAGTTACGCCGACGCCTTCAGTAGAGACCCCGAAACCAGCGAGTATCGGCTTCGTTTTCTCAGGGCCCGCGATACAGCCGCTGATATGCACTATAAGATGGGGACTGAACAATATGATAAGGGCGATTACGTTGCTGCTCTGGCAGAGTTTCAAAGCGCTTACGGACTTGATCCTACCCGAGGTCGTTTCAAGGATCAGGTGGAAGTGACCACCAGACTGAAAGATGCTCAATTAGCCTATCAGGAAGGTCTTGATTTTGAGAAGGCAAACAAGCTGAAGGATGCAAATCGCAGCTTTACCCGGGCTCTGGAGCTTAGTCCCGCCAATAAGGAATATCTGGCCGCCAGGTCCAATGCTTCTGGCCTGAGCAAGAGTAAGCTTGAAGGATATGAACTACACCTCAAGTCGAATAAGCCCATCACCTTAAAATTCAAGGACGCCAAGATCAAGGACGTTTTCAATATTCTCAGCCAGCTCTCCGGAATAAACTTTATCTTCGACGAAGGGATTAAGGATGTTCCCGTCACGATCTATCTGGAAAATGCCACTTTCCAGCAGGCGCTTGATCTCATGACCAACATGTTTAAGTTGGGGAGCAAAATTGCCAATGAGAGCACGGTGATAATTTATTCCAGAACACCGGAGAAGCTTAAGCAGTATGAGGATATGCAGCTGCGTACCTTTCATCTCAACTATATGGAAGCCAAAAAAGCGGTTAACCTGATCCGCACCATGATCCAGGTTCGCAAGATCTATGTAAACGAGGATACCAACTCGGTCGTGATTCGCGATACCAGCGATGTTGTCGATGTTGTTGAAAAGATACTGGATGCCAATGATGTTCCCGACCCAGAGGTTATTCTGGACGTTGAAGTTATTGAGGTCAGCAACACAAATTCACAGCGCTTGGGATTATTGCTGAGTAATTACAATGTACAGCTGGGAGCATTTTCGCCTAATGGCAACCTCCTATCACCGAGTAGTCTGGCCACAACCACCTCTACATCGACAACCACTGGTACAACTACAACAAATTCGGTAACCATAGACAACCTCATTCGGGCCTTCAGCATCAAAGGTTATGGCGGTTTTATAACGGTTCCCAATGCAACCTACAATTTTGGCAAGACACTGGCCAAGAGCGAAGTTCTCTCCAATCCCAAGATCAGGGTCAAAAACAAGGAAAAAGCCAAGTTCACGGTAGGCACAAGGTTACCGATCACCACTTCCAATACCACCAACTCGACAGTCAGTGTTAATGTCCAGTATGTGGATGTAGGGGTCAAGGTCAATGTCGAACCCACCATACAGCTCAACAACGAGGTCGTTATCAAACTGAGTCTTGAGGTGAGCCAGCAGGTAGGGGCGGCAAGAGATGTTGGCGGTGGTACCAGTGTTGTGACGATCGGAACACGAAACCTTGAGACCGTACTTAGTCTCAAGGATGGTGAAACCAGTATTATCGGTGGGTTGATCCAGAAAAACACCGGTGACGATAAATCAAAGTTGTTCATTTTAAGTGATATACCCATTATCGGGCCGCTCTTCACGGACACTAATTTCAGCAATAGCAAGAATGAGCTCATGTTGGCCATCACACCCAGACTTATACGTGGTGTGAGCGTGCCGCAGGGCAACCTCATGTCGTTTGGAACCGGCAAGGAGGATGATCCATCGCTTGTCAAGTCATTGGCGGCATTTGATCTGGAACCGGAGTTTGAGACCAAACCCAAAGCAGAGCAAAAACAGCCGTCCATATCTCCGGCACAGCCTGCACCCGCTGTGCAAAAGACTGTTCCTCCTCAGTTATCGCCCGCAACGGTTGGAATGCCCGCGCTTCCGTCTTCTCCGGTTCAGGAGCCGTTACCAGCAATCCCGGTACAAGACACCGCTGCCGGGAAACAGATCCCTGGCGCGACACCGTCACAAGCAGCTGTCCCTGTAGCGCTTGCCGCACCCCAGCGGGGACTTTTGCGGATCCTGGCGCCTACATCCATCCTGCTTGGCCAGCAGTTCAGCCTGGAGTTAAAGGTAAGCGATGTAAATGAGCTTCTTTCGGCTCCCCTGGCACTGACCTACGACCCTGTTTTTGTTGAATTTGTCTCTGCCGCAAAAGGTAACTTTTTCACGAAGGATGGTAAACTGGTGACTTTTTCCAGTAAAGTTGATCCTGCCAGCGGAACCGTGACAATTACTTTGGCGCGTGGACCCGGAAGCGGTGGGGTTTCGGGAGATGGAACCCTTGTTTCCGCCCTGTTCCGGGCCAAAAAACAGGGTTCGGCCACTTTCGGCTTCCGCAATGTCAGCTTTTTATCGGCGGATGGTAAGCCAGTGACTATTCTTCCATTCTCCACGGTTGTGGAAATTCATTGAGCGTGATGCCGGTATGCTGAGCATGATGGGGAAACGTAACGGACTCTCCCTGCTGGAATTGGTGGTGACAGTCGCTATCCTGGCTATTCTGGCCTCGGCCGTTATCCCGCTCTCCCGGATGACCGCACAACGTGTGCGTGAAATTGAGTTGCGTCGCAATCTGCGCACGATTCGCACGGCCATTGATGATTACAAGAAAAGATACGACAAAGCAGTGGATGAGAAAAAAATTAATGTCTCCATCAACAAAAATACGGGATATCCTGAAACACTACAAGTACTTGTGGATGGATATGATTTTGGAGAAATTACTCCACCGAAAAGGAAGTTTCTGCGCAAGATACCTCCTGATCCCATGAATCCACCGCAGCCGAAGGAAGAACCCAAGTGGGGTTTGCGTTCCTATAACGACAAACCCGATTCAACCAGTTGGGGTGGAGAAGATGTGTTTGATGTATACTCACTTAGTGAAGGAACAGCAATTGATGGCACAAAATATACGGATTGGTAGAGTACGTGCAAATCCCCCTCGTCCCCCCTTTTTCCAAAGGGGGGATGGGTTTATTAACCGCCTTGGTTTTACCCTCATTGAGTTGATGATCGTGGTTTCGATCATCGGCATTCTGGCTGCCATTGCCGCGCCCAATTACAATCGTGGCATTATAAAAGCAAAAGAGGCCGTGCTGAGCGAGGATCTTTACAACTTCCGTAACACTCTTGACCAGTTTCATGCCGATCATGGAAAATACCCCGACTCGTTGAGTGAACTGACAGAGAAAGGATATATGCGAGGCCTTCCCAAGGATCCTTTTACAAAACAAAGCGACACGTGGGTTACGATCGCACCCCCGGATGAAGGATCATTATTGTCACCATCCGAACCATCCAGCATGGGTTCAACCCCTTTGCTGGGTGTTGGAGCATCTGTTATGGGTGGCGGAACAGGCCCTGGAAATGTCTATGATGTCAAAAGCGGGTCTGATCTGATAGGTACCAACAATATCCCTTACAACGAGTGGTAATGTTATGATCCAGTTACATAATGTCTCGCTTGCCTACCAGAAGGATGCTACAACTCTGAACAACATCACCCTTAAGATAGAGAAAGGGGAATTCGTTTTTCTTACCGGCCCGTCCGGCGCTGGCAAAACTACTCTTTTGCGCCTGCTCTATGGAGCCCTGCCCCCTACGCGTGGCCAGGTGCTGATCGACGGACAGAATGTTTCCCGCATGACACCCTCCCAAATACCTCATCTGCGACGGCTTATAGGTGTGGTCTTCCAGGACTTCAAACTGCTTTCTACCCGGACGGTTTTCGAGAATGTTGCCATCACCCTGGAAGTGCTCGGCTGGGGCAGGGCCGACATCGGCAAGAAGGTTATGCATATCCTCAAACAGATGGGCATGGAGTCTAAAATAAACCTCACTCCCCAGCGTCTTTCCGGTGGTGAACAGCAACGTGTAGCACTTGCCCGGGCTTTGGTAAACGATCCCAAGATCCTCCTGGCGGACGAGCCAACAGGGAATCTGGACGATGCCAACAAGAATCAGATTCTCAATATTTTCAAGGAAGCCAATATACGAGGTACTACGGTTGTGGTGGCAACCCACGACAGACGTCTCATTGAGAACAGCCACAAACGCATGGTAACCCTCAGTAAGGGAGATATCGTTGAACAGGTGGAAAAAGAAAATATCTCCAGTGCGCCAGCCTAACAAACGAGCGACCCTGTCCGGCGACGGTTTTAGTGGACGACTGGGGTATTTTGTCAGACGCGCACTGATTAATGTTCGCCAGAACATCTTCGTCAATGTCGTGACTATTGGTACCATAACTCTGGCATTACTGATTGTGTCGCTGTTCCTGCTGGTGTTTGTTAACCTTGAAAATGCCGTGGGAAACTGGAGTGAGCGGGTGCAGGTGACGGTCTATTTTGATCGTGAGCTTGCTTCTCGGGAGCAGGCAGCATTACGAGCAAAAATTATCGCCATACCCGGTGCTTATCGGGTTGGTTATGTGTCTCGCGACGAGGCTTTCAAACGTTTCAAAAGTCGTCTTCGTGGTCAGGAAAGTCTGCTGGAGGGAGTCCGCCCCGATATTCTGCCTGCCTCCTTCGAAATTGCGTTAAAACGTTCCAGCAGGGATACGCAGGAAGTAGAGGCCTTTGTATCTGTTTTAAAGCGTATTCCAGGTATTACCGAGGTTCAATACGGCGAGGAATGGGTCAAGCGTTTCAACACATTTCTAAATTTCATGCGTCTGTTGGGCGCATTATTAGGCTCGTTCCTGCTGATTGCCGTCGTGTTTATAGTCTCCAATACAATAAAGCTTACCATTTACGCCCGACGCGATGAGTTGGAAGTGATGGCGCTGGTAGGGGCTACGCGCTTCTTTATTAAGGCCCCTTTCCTGATAGAGGGGATTATTCAGGGATGTGCCGGGTCATTGTTTTCCATTGGGCTGCTGTTAGGGCTATACGAAGGGTTTCTCCATAACGCTGGTAGCTTTATTACCTTCAATCCTGCTGCCTCCGGACTGTCGTTCCTGCCGCTGGAGTATGTTGGCGGCATTGTTATCACCGGTATTGCACTCGGTTTTATCGGTAGCTTGACATCACTTAAACGATTCGTAAATGTCTGAATGATGAAGTCTATGTTGTCCATAGCGCTGTTTTTGGCCGTTGCCTCGTCTGTCTGGGGCGAAAATCCCAAAGATGAGTTGAAAGGGGTCAAACAGGAGATTAGAGCCAAGAGGCAGCTTATCTCCAAGACCCGCAAGGTTGAGGAGGTTGTATCCACGGAACTGTTTGAGATCAATCGTAACCTGATGCAGAAGAAAACGGATCTTGGAAAGCTTGACAAGGATCTGCTCGGTGTTGAGACCAGCCTTGACCGGACCGGACGCGAGATTGGACGTACTACAGATGAGGCCAACCTGAAAAAACAGGAGATAGAACGCCGTCTTGCATCCCTCTACAAGGCCGGAGAACTTGGAGCAGTTAGGATGTTCTTCTCGGCAGAGTCATTTCCACAAATGGCGGAAAATATCCGCTACATGCGTTCAATTCTAGGCAATGACAAAAAAATTTTCGCAGAGTATAATGAAAAAATTGCCAAATTAAGTCGGCTCAAACTTGACTTGGAGCGGGACGCGGTTAAGAAGGAACGTATAAAGGATGGCATTGCGCTTAAAAAAAGTGAGATAGAGCAGGAAAAGTCTAAAAAGGCTGCTTATCTGGTCAAGGTGCGTAAGTCCCGCAAGAGCTATGAAACGTCTCTCAAGGAACTTCAGGCCAATGCCGCTCGCCTCCAGAAAATGATGGATCGGCTTGATGCGCTTAGTCGACACAAGCTTTCTTCGCGACATCAAAAACCGGGTGGCGGACTTAAACAACTACCGGATTTGCCCCCGGTGCAGGACCGTGGATTTGCCTCGCAGAAGGGGCGTATGTCGTTGCCGGTGCGAGGCGATATTGTAGAAACGTACGGCAAACACAAGCATCCTGACTTCAATTCCTATACCTTCAGTAAGGGATTATCCATCTCAGCGGGGTCCGGCTCGGAGATTCGGGCAATTTATGAGGGGAGTGTTATATTTGCCGAATATTTCAAAGGATTTGGTAACATGGTAATCGTTGATCATGGCGGCGGCTATTTTAGCCTTTATGCCCATGCCGCCAGGATCCTGAAAAAAGTGGGAACCGAAGTGACAAGGAATGAAGTTGTGGCCACGGTTGGCGACATGGATTCGGCCAGGGGACCGTTACTGTACTTTGAGATCAGGCATCAAGGGAAGCCGGTGGATCCGGCTGAGTGGGTTCGATGAAACTGTAGATGTTACTACGCAAAAAAGTAACCATAAAAAACCGGAGGAAGAAGATGTTTTCAACAGGCAACAAAAAAAAACGGGTAGTGGTAGGCGTTGCACTTGTTATGGCTGCGCTGGTGATTTTCATAAGTATCAGTTCACAGCGGCGATGTTCGGCAGAAGGGAAGGGGAGCGATTATGAGTCTATTGAACTCTTTACCGATGTCATGGCAATTGTCAAGAAGAGCTATGTAGAGGAAGTTGATACCAAGAAACTGATCTATGGCGCCATTAATGGCATGCTGGTGTCACTCGACCCCCACAGCTCCTTTATGACACCCGAAACCTATAAGGAAATGAAGATCGATACCAAGGGAGCTTTCGGGGGGTTGGGGATCGAAATTACTATCAAGGACGGCATCCTGACAGTTATTTCACCTATCGAAGACACCCCTGCCTTCAAGGCTGGTATAAAGGCCGGGGATCAGATCCTGAAAATAGATGATAAATTCACTAAAGACCTCAACATCAACGATGCGGTCAAGCGCATGCGCGGCCAAAAGGGATCCACGGTTGTTCTGACAGTCATGAGGGATGGTCTGGACAGGCCCAAGGATTATCCTCTGGTACGTGACATTATCCAGATCAAGAGTGTTCGTTCGAGAATGTTGGATAATGGCTATGGCTATGTGCGCGTGGCCCAGTTCCAGGAAAAGACCGATGAAGACCTGAACAAGGCACTCAAAGCGCTTCATGATGAAAACAAGGGAACCCTTTCCGGATTGGTTCTTGACCTGCGCAACGATCCCGGCGGTTTGTTGGATCAGGCCGTCAGGGTGGCTGATCATTTTATAGAAGACGGTTTGATCGTTTATACCGAGGGGCGTGAAAAAGATTCCAAAATGCAGTTCTCGGCAAAGAAGGGCGGAAAAGAGCCAAACTATCCCATCGTGGTTCTGATTAACAGCGGCAGCGCCAGTGCTTCGGAGATTGTAGCCGGTGCGCTTCAGGATCATAAACGTGCGATTGTCATGGGCACCCAAAGTTTTGGCAAGGGTTCGGTACAGACCATAATCCCACTTTCTGACGACTCCGGTCTGCGTTTGACAACAGCCCGCTATTTCACTCCAAAGGGCCGCTCGATCCAGGCCAAGGGAATCACGCCCGATATTATTGTCGAGCGGCTTGAACTGCCCAAGGAAGTTGAAAAGAAGGATACAATGCATCTGAGGGAAAAAGATCTCGAAAATCATTTCGAGGGTGAAGACAAGGATGCACTCAAGGATGCCAGGAAAGATGATAAGAAGGCAGATAAGAAGGAAGATAAGAAAGACAAGCCGGTTTCAACCAGGCTTGAAGATAATCTGAAGAACGACTATCAGGTTATGAGGGCGCTGGACCTGCTTAAGGGATGGGAGATCCTCAAAAAGATGGGGAATGACAAGTAGTCATGGGCGTATGTCTCAGGAGGCGGATCTCATGGTGTTGATACGCAGTATCTGCATAAGGGAGTCAGAACAAACAAATATACCGTTTTACATCACGTCTTCAGGCCATCTTTGCCGTTCCTTCAATCACAAAATCCTCGACGTAGCACTGCTACGCCTGCGGTTTTGCTCAATCAGGAACAACAAATCTGACCCAAATCCGTGCGTAAAACTTGGTATATCAGTTTATTCTGACTCCCTAACCATAAAATACAGCGCACTTACGAACGCCTTACTGTGAGGACATCCGGACATAAACGTAAAAAGAACCCGCAAGGTGGCCGTTACGCCACGTTGGTGATTCTGGCCGTAATAA
>JBAYZR010000050.1:0-14777 GCA_041672425.1 Pedobacter sp.
TGGAAAGAACTCCCTCATAATGCTGCCGCGCTTTATTGCTTAGCTTGACGCCTTTGACGCAAATTTTGGAAATCAATTGTGTAAATGGATGTACGCCGTTGTAGGTCATTTCTCTTGCAAAGCCTAAGAAGATTCCCATATTTGCTACTGATGGGGATCTTACCCTGTTTCAGACTCACCTGCCTATTACACTCCATTGCCTTTGCACTCGTATTTAACCCTATCAAGCATATTAACGATATCAAAAGATATGTTTTCAACCTCAGTCAGCTTTTCTTCCGCTCTTGCTGAATCACCACGATTAAAAAGATCCACCGCCTCTTTAGCGATGCGATGAATCATTTCGTGTGGACCATTAATGGTCTTGAAGGTCTGTGAAGTACCACATAAATCCTTACCATTGCTGAAATACCATTTACCAAAGCGGCAGCAGGTATGATCCGGCAGTGCATTTGATTGAACCTGTTCTTTGCCATCCAGGCAGCGTTCAATACGGTTAACAAATATGACGTGGTCGTATTTTGCGGTGTCGAGCATCAGTAATTTGCTGACATCCGTTTTGAAGATTGAAGTAGAGTTTTTCAGATCATCCGAGAGTGTCTGAAGCTGGTTGATTTTTTCATTTACAATTACCGCAGTGTGGTCAAATTTATCTGCGGTTTCTGAAATATTACTGATACTTCCAACAATCTCCATTGTTGTAGCGGTCTGCTCTTCGGCGGCCGTAGCAATCTGGCTTACCTGCATGGTAACTTCGCCAACCTGCCCAATGATTGCTCCCAAAGCGGCGCCGGATTCGTTGGCCTCTTCAACCCCCGCCGTAACCTGTTCGGCACTGCGTTTCATAGCACCAACCGCTTGCGTAGTTTCGGTTTGAATCGTTTTGATCATGTCACCAATCTCACGAGTCGCTCGTGCCGTACGCTCTGCCAGTGCCCGTACTTCATCTGCGACAACCGCAAAACCTCGCCCCTGCTCGCCAGCCCTTGCTGCCTCGATTGCGGCATTCAGAGCCAGCAGGTTGGTTTGGTCGGCAATATCCTGAATCGTATTGGCAATTGCACCGATCTTCTCGGAACTGGCGCCCAGACGTTCAATAACCTGAGAAGACTTTTCAACCTCAGTTTTGATAATACTCATCCGATCTATGGTCTTTTGAACTACACACTGGCCACCGGAGGCAACATTGCTGGCTTCCTGTGAGTTATCAGCTGCCATTGCACAGTTACGGGCAATATCATTGGAAGTAGCAGACATCTCTTCGCTGGCGGTTGCCACTGCGGTTGATTGTTCGGCAATCTGACGGGAGTTTTTTACAATCCTTGATGACTCTATCAGCAGTTGCCCTGAATATGTACCGACAAGGGTTGAGCTTTCCACAATATGTGCGATCAGCTTGTCCAACTTGACCCATGCCTGATTGAAATAGTTCGCCAATTCTCCCAGTTCATCTTTCGAGTCCATTTCTATATGCTTAGTCAGATCCCATTCTCCAGTAGTAATCTCCTTCAAACGCTCAGAAAAATAGGTAAGTCTCTTCTTTAAATCCTTAGCCAGCAATAACAACAGAACTGCGGTAACAAACAATGTGATAGCTAATGCTGACATATTGAACATAAAGGTGCTTTCACGTATATGGTCAATTGCCAGGGACTGTTCGTGCATTTTTATAGAAGACTCTTCCTGCATCTTTAGAATTAGTTCTTTGAAAGAACGCCACTTGGGGGTTTCCTGCTTTACAAGCACTTCTCCAGCCTCAGCCAAGCTACCCTGTTTTGTGAGTTCTATGATTTGCCTCTTTAACTCCAAGCCCTGATCCCACAGTGGACGGGTCTGTTCGAGTTTTGCAGCTATCTCAGTCCCTTTGGATGTCTCTACAGCTTTGGTGTAGAGTTGATCAAAAACCTCAAGGGCTTTGTTAAAATTTGCCGTTGCTTTCTCATCCTGCGGGTTGATTACAATATTTCGAAGCGCCTGCTCCGTCTGTAGACCTTGAGCATAAATACTGCCAAGTTGCATTGTTGTTGCCACTTGGACGTCGCGAAACTGCTTGAACAGCTTGGCGTTTCTAGTATCAGCCATAAAATATCTGGCTGTACATGCTACAAGCAGAACCGTCATGACGGTTCCTATCAGCATAACTTTGGTGACAATCTTCATGTTATTGATCATTTCCATGACCGTCCCCCTATGAAAGTTATTTTACAACAAGTTATTAGTCTCCAACTTTATCAACCAACACTGTTTTTACGGAGCAGCCCTCGACAGGATTTGGAAAATTGAATGAGGGATAGTTTTTACGTGGGGCATCTTCGACCCATCTCTTCAAATCCTCATTTGTTTGCTTGTCAACTACAACTACTGCAACCTCGAACGTACCTATTTCACCAGGTTTACCGAAGGTGACCAGAACTTCCCACTTTCCTTCTTTGACGTCAGCTTCCCCGCCCCCTTGCGGCCACCAACCTTTGAGTCCTTTTCTATGGGCCAAAACCCAGAGATAACTGTTAGCTGCTATATTAGCCGTCCCACTAACCAGTGCATCGATTCGCACCTTTCCGCCTGGTTTGGGCGCAATAATGTCAACGCTACATTCTTGTGCGTTGGCTTGAGGTATTCCCACAATGGGGGTGTCGAAACCAAAAAACACACAACCCATCACTAAACTAATACTCACCAATCTAACAACAGTTGGAAATAGTCTTCCCATGACAAAGCCCCCTTTTCAATCTAGTTTACTCACTGTATCGAGACCTTCTGAAAAGCCTCAGCATATTTCTTCGCGGCTGTGCGAAAATCGTCACGGTCATAACATGACTTCGCCTCTTCTATTGAACTAAAGCTGATTTCCTTTCTTTTACTATCAGAAAGGATACCAACTGCTTGCTGATATAGATTACATGCCTGGTAATACTGCTCAACTTCCAGTAACTTCCTCGCATCTTTCAGGAGCTGGTTGAATTTATCTTCATCTATCTTTTGTTTATTATCCGGCTGAGATTCATGCGTTGGCTTTGTCGATCGTGGCTCACTTGATGAAATATGTGTGGGTGACTGAGACGAAGCTGATGGCGTAAGTGGAGATTTCGAGGTTGTTATAACTGTTGATGTGGGTGCGTGTGCTGTTGGCAGCGCGGGCTCTTTTATTGCGACAACTGAAGGGAATGTTGACACAATTACCCACGCAGCTATTCCAACTACAGCGATGCTCCACACGAGAATAATTATCAGGAGAAGAAGTCTGTACGCTTGATCTTTCGACATTGGCGGGAAAATGTTCTTACGAATTACATCGCGATAAAGAATCAAAAGCGCCCCAATCGCTAACCCACCAATGCCCGCGACCTTTCCGGCAATTCTCACAAATTCCGCATCCATTTATGGCCTCTTTCCATTACTCTCGCCGGGGGATATTCCGGGGACATAATGCATGTTTGACTAGGCGGGCTCGTACCGGATTCAACTCTACATAGCGGACTTCCGCCAACAAATGGTTTTCGTCGAGTACGCTTGAACTGAATCTTCCCTGGAACAGATAGACGCGAACTCTTGGGCAAGGTTCTTCATGCGTGTGTGGCGGCTATGAGCTTCACCAACCCCGCGTGCAAAGGGGGTTTTGTTGTGTGGTACAGCGATGAAATGGATATGATTGGTCATGAGGCGCCAGGCAAGAATATCCAGGCCAAAGCGGTTCGCTTCTTTAGAGAGGAATAAAAGGTAGCCTTGACGGTCCTCGTCCGAATTAAAGACATCCATAGACCGGACACCGCGCTGGGTGATGTGATGGGGGTAACCGGGGACAATAATGCGGGAGATGCGAGCCATGCCCGAATACTATGAGTTGATACTCATAAAGTCAAGGCATTAATTAGTATTGTGTCCCCGGAATTCTCACGGCCTGGAACCGAAGGTTTTCTGGTCCGCGAAACGCGGAAGGGGTGTTGAACATCCACAACTTCGACAATTGCCTTGATCCTGATGGGTGACTGGTGCAGCAAAGGCTGACATCGAAAAATAGAAAGAAATAACGGCAATGGTAACGTTGTCGAAAACTGCAAACTTCAAGGCTTGAAAAAAACTATTTTTCTTGCATATGGAACGTTTTTGCCGTTGACAGCAGCCTTTTAATTGCGCTTAAAGACACATCCTTTCCTGTCGGCAGGATTCAGTCTCTCAATCTTTATCCTCCTAACCTATTTAAATTTATGGTGTAAACATAAAAATTGCCGAGCCATTGACAAGAGGTAAAAGTCAGATATAATTTATAATTAAGCAATTAGCGTTGCCGCAATCATTAAGCTAAACCGCCAAAATCACCACAGTAAGGAGAGACCAAATGAAGCTAATAACATTATGTGTTGGAGTGGGAGTGGTGCTCTTTCTGGCTGGCTGCACCAGTTCAACCAAAGAACTGAAAGCCTGTGCCGAACTCGTAAACACTGGTTTCCGACCGATTGCCAAAGACCGTACCGGACGGTTTCTGGGCAAGGTTCAGGAAAATACCGCCGAGTGCCGTGGCGGTGAGCGCGCGGTGGCCTATCGCGGCGCCCCTTATGTGGACTGGGCCAACTACTGGGCCACGGCCGATGCCGACAGCTTCTATCCCGGCACAGATTCCGTCGACGGGCGCCTGCGCCCGAACGGTCGGGGGATCGATGGCGCTCTCCTCGATCTCGAATATCAGAGAATGGAGTTGATCAAGTTCAACCTGTTTGACAATAGCGGTACCTACAAAGATTACGTGGAAGGGCGTAACGGCGTAGAAGGGCCGGTTCTTAAGGTCTGGGACGCCATGCGCCTGCCGAAAGACAACCCTGATTATGAGGCAGTTGGCGGTGACGGTCCTCAGCTCTGCCGGGGTGAGTTGATCCGTGGCCGTACACTGACCGGAATCTGCAACGACATCAAGAACCCCTTGATGGGTTCGGTCGGGCAACTCTTTGCCCGCAATGTTCAGTTTGAAACCACTTTCCCCGACCTGGGCAAAGACGAACTGGCCCGCAACCGCCACGGCGACCGCCTCGGGCTTCTGAAACCCGATCCACAGGTGATCAGCCGCCTGCTCTTCACCCGCCAGCAAACCGAGCCGGATAGGTGTAACGAGGGACATGGACTCCCCGGCTACTCGCCCGACGCCAACTGTGATTACAAAAAAGCGCCTTTCTTCAATGTGCTGGCCGCATTCTGGATCCAGTTCATGACCCACGACTGGTTTTATCATCTCGAAGAAGGGCACAATCGCCCCGAGATGATGCCAGTGGGTTGCGGCACGCCGGAGCACCCCCTGACCCAGGAAGAAATCGAAAAGCTGGGCTGCCGCCCCGGTGACCAGGTTGATAAAGTGTACATAGCCCAAGACCAGGATCCGGCTACTTTTATCGCTAATGGAAAGAAACACCTGACCCGCGCCTTCAAGACCACCAGCAACAATGTCACTGCCTGGTGGGATGCCTCGCAACTCTATGGCTTCGACGATATTTCCCGTCAACGGGTTAAACGCGACCCGGTCGACCTCTCCAAGCTGCTGCTCCAACCGGTTGGTCAACGTCCGGGAGTTGGTGAAAAAGAGGGGTATCTGCCGATCTTCCAGCCTTCCGATCCGATTAATCCTCAATGGATCGGCCAGGAAGCAACTGCGTTTGCGGATAACTGGTCAATCGGCATGAGTTTCTACCACAACCTTTTCGCTCGCGAACATAACCTTTTCGTGGATGCGTTTCGTAAACAGACCACCTTGACCCCTGATGCCGACTCGGGTTTGCGCAATCCCGCGCATCCCGATCAGATAATCCGTTACAAGGAGGTCACGGACAACGAGCTGTTCGAAGCGGCGCGACTGGTCATTTCAGCGGAAATTGCCAAGATCCATACCACCGAATGGACTCCGCAACTTCTTTACGATGAGCCGCTGTACCTGGGGATGAACGCCAACTGGCACGGTCTCTTCCATGGCAAGGAACTGGTTTCGGCCGCCCTCGAAAAGATCGTGGTCAACAACTTCGGCAAGTCCGAGGATGCCAAAAAGAGAAATCAGTGGTACTCCGTTCTGGCCTCGGGCCCCGGCATTGTCGGCCTGGGGAGCAAGGTGTACAAAGACGATGCCATCTTTGCCCTTTATGACCCGAAGAAAACCGATATATGGGATTTGAAAAATCCTGATCATGTCAACGGCGGCGTCAACCATTTCGGTTCACCTTTCAACTTCCCGGAAGAATTTGTAACCGTTTACCGGCTGCACGCCCTGGTTCCAGACCTGATCGAGTACCGGGAATGGAACACCGACCCCAACGTGATCCGCAATAAAATCCCTGTGGTGGACACCTTCCGCGGCAAAGCCACCGCGGCAATGGAGGGACGGGGACTGGCAAACTGGGCGCTATCAATGGGTCGCCAGCGGCTGGGCCTCCTGACCCTTCAGAACCAGCCGCAGTTCCTGCAAAACCTGCCCATGCCGCGCCTGCAATCAGCCACCAACAAGATCGACATCCCCGCCCTCGACCTGATCCGCAGCCGTGAACATGGGGTTCCGCGCTTCAACGAATTCCGCCGACAGTACGGGCTTAAAACCCTCACGGGCTTCGACGACTTCATCGATCAGCACTTGCCGGCAGGTTCCCCGGAACGGGCTGAGCAGCAACGGCTTACCGGGCTTCTGCGCCAGGTTTATGGCCAGCATAAATGCGACGCCTCCAAGGTCATCACCTCGGCGCAGTTGAATGATGACGGGTCCCCCATCAACGATTGTCTCGGACACCCCGACGCCAGCATGGTGGACAACATTGAGGATCTAGATACCGTTGTCGGCTGGCTCTCCGAATTTACCCGGCCTCATGGCTATGCCATCTCCGAGACACAGTTCCAGGTCTTCATCCTAAACGCCTCCCGGCGGCTCTTCAGCGACCGGTTCTTCACCTCCAGTTTCCGGCCCGAGTTCTATAGCAGCCTCGGCCTTCAGTGGGTTATTGATAACGGCCCGGACGGCAGGGTGATGGAAAAGGAGATATCCAACGGCCACAAGGTTGAGGTTTCCCCGCTGAAACGGGTACTTCTGCGGACGATGCCCGAACTGACGCAGCAACTGGAACACGTCGTCAACGCCTTTGACCCCTGGGCCAGGGACCGGGATAGTTATTATTCGCTCCAGTGGAAACCGCAAGCCGGGGCCGAGGCGGACCCGGCGTTTGGCAAAACCAGGTAAAGAATGAGCAGAAGGGGTGTAGTTGATTGGTTCAGGCATTTACTGTTTAATTTGAATAGTTGCAAAATATGGATCTTCAGGATAGCGGATGGATACCAACTCGAAGTCAAAGCAGCTGGATATTGCCTACTTTCACCACAAGCTTGGCCGTCATGCCCTGGCGCTCGATATATGCACATCGGTTCTGGAAGTCTTCCCGGGGCATCCTGAAGCGCTTTACCTTTCTGCTGTTTCGCGAATAGAATTACGCGACTATGACACGGGAACCGCTGAACTGCTGTCGGTAATGAAAAGTTACCCTGACCGGAATTTATACAATGAATACTATGAAAATCTCAAGCAGGCCAACAGACTTGCTGATTCCAGGGAATATTTTGAGGAATGGTCCATACAAAACCAGGATGATTTCCTGGTGCATTATTTCCTGGGGCTGGTCTGCTTTGACCTGCAAGATTTCAAATCCGCGTCTACCAGTTTTCAACGGGCGCTTGAACTTAATCCGTCCTATGCGCCCTCCTGGTCGGGTCTTGCCGGCGCCACTAACGAAGAGCATCACTTTCATGAGGCTGAAAAACTCTGGCGCAAGGCACTTGAGCTGGTTCCAGATTCTTATGTGTATCTTCATAATATCGCAGTGGTACTGAAAACACGGGGAAGGGCATGCGAAGCCAAATCACTCTGCTGTCGCGCCATTGCCGAGGCGCCCGCCAATAGTAGTCTCCACTCAAATCGTTTGATAACTCTGCTCTGTTCTGATTCTACAACTCCGGAAGAAATATTCCAGGCTCATCTGGAGTGGGAGCAGCAGTGTGCCCATACGCTCGGCCTGAATGTTTCTCCGCATGCCAATGAGGTGGCTGAAAGTCGTCGGCTCCGCATCGGCTATGTATCAGGAGACTTCAGATCCCATCCGGTTGCCTTTTTTATTCAGCCGGTTTTGCTGCGGCATGACCGCTCCCGGTTCGAGATTCATCTCTATGCCAATGTTGGCCGCCCGGATTTTATCACCGGGCAGTTCAGACAGCTTGATTGTATCTGGCATGACATCTCAAAAGAGAAAGATGAAACCGTCTGCGATATGATCCGGCATGATGGTATCGACATTCTTGTCGATCTGGGCGGGCATACCAAGGACAACAGATTGCTGGTGTTTGCCCGCAAGCCCGCCCCGGTTCAGGTTACCTGGCTTGGATATGCAAACACGACCGGGCTTGCAACCATGGACTACAGGATAACGGATGCTGTTGCCGATCCACCCGGCGCCACCGAAAATCTGCACACGGAAGCACTCTTTCGACTGCCACGTTCATTCATCACCTACTGTGCCCCACAGAATCCTCCTGCGGTTGGAACTTTGCCGGTACAAAAAAATGGTGTGATCACGTTTGGCGCTTTCAATAATTTTGCAAAAACGAATGAACGAATCTTCTTTCTCTGGGCCGAAATTCTGCATAAGGTTCCAGGATCCCGGCTTATGATGAAACTGGTGGGCAGTCGCTGTGAGCCTATGAGGAACTATATCTTTGAGGCATTTGAACGCGCTGGAATAGCCAGAGAGAGAATTGAACTTGTAGAGTGGGTTGTCGGCGTAATGGAACATCTTGAACTGTTCAATTCGGTGGATATTGCCCTGGATACCTACCCGTATAATGGAACCACTACAACCTGCGAAGCCTTGTTCATGGGGGCGCCGGTGATTTCCATGGCCGGCAGGGTTCATCTCTCGCGTGTGGGCGCCAGTATTCTCGAACAGGCAGGTTTTTCTGAACTTGTGGCAACTACCGAGTCTGAATATATTGAAAAGGCGGTTGAACTCGCTACAGATATTGATCGATTGGCCCGCTATCGCGCTTCTCTGCGGGAGGCGCTTCTACAATCGTCTCTCATGGACACGGAGGGCTTTACCCGCACTCTGGAGTCGGCCTATCGTAAGATGTGGCAAATCTGGCGCCAAAAGCAGAACGGAAATTGATATCCCCGGAAGGTACGCCAAGTCATCTTCCCATTTTTTTTCTGAAGAGAGCAGTAGCCTCCAGTGCATCCTCCGAACACAACAAGCGGGCAGAGACAGCGTAGATAGCCACCCCGGCTGTTATCGCGCCAGTTAGTACAAGTGTCTTGATCCCCTTGTCTCCTGAAAGTGACCAGTTGGACAACCTGCATGCATAATAGACCACAATCGCCATGGGCAGGGCTGCAATTACGGATTTCAGCGCCGAGACAATGATCCTCCTCCCCCCAAAAGGCCCAATCTTGCGCCGCAGAAACCAGAGCAGCATAAGCATGTTACAAAAGGCCGAGAGCGTCGTGGCCAACGCCAGACCACCATGCTTGAGTGGCCCCATCAAAATCAGGCTGAAGGCGAGATTGAGCATAAAGGCCGCAAAGGCGGTCCAGACCGGTGTTTTGGTGTCTTTCAGGGCGTAGAAAGCTGGCGCCAGCACCCTGGTCATAGCCACAAACGAGAGGCCAATGGAGTAGTAGAAAAGCGCCTGGGCAGAGCTGACTGCCTTGGCATAGTCGAACTCACCACCCATAAAGATCAAGCTGAAGATGGGGATAGCACACACCATAAGCCCGGCCATGGCCGGGATCGTGATAAACAGAGTCAAACGGAGACCAAAGGCCAGCGACTCCTTCATGCCGACCATGTCACCCTCTGCCGCCTGCCTGCTCATTGAGGGAAGCACGGCCTGTGCCACCGACACGGTAAAGATCCCTTGCGGAAACTCGAACAGCCGCTGAGCGTAATACAGAAAGGATACGCTTCCCTGAGGCAATAGCGACGCCAGGATGGCGCTGACAGTGATGTTCAGGTAGTACACTCCTACCCCAAAGGTCGACGGCGCCATAAGCAGGGCAATGCGACGCAGATCGGGGTTGCCGAACGCAAAACGCGGGCGTATGGGAAAGCCCTTTTTCCACAGCACCGGCAGTTGCAAGACCAGTTGTACGACACCGCCGATCAATACGCCCGCAGCCAGGGCGGTAATTGGAACCTCAAAGAAACCGCGCAGCAGGAGCGCTGCCAGGATCATGGAGATATTCAGGAATACTGTGGAGATGGCCGGGGTAAAGAAATGACGCAGGGTATTGAGTATCCCCATGCAGAGCGCCACCAGGCTTATGAAGAAGATATAGGGAAACATTATCCGGTTGAGCAGCACAGTCAGCTCGAACTTGCCAGGCACGGCACGGAATCCGGGAAACATCAGGCTGACGATCCAGGGGGAGAAAAGGACACCTGCCAGGGTTACAGCTGCCATGATGATGGTCAGCAAGGTAAAGCAGGTATTGGCCAGTTCGCGGGCATCATCCTCACCCCGCTGGGTAATGGCCGCTGAAAAGGTCGGCACAAAGGCTGAGGTCAGCGCCCCTTCGGCGAAAAAACGGCGCAGCATATTGGGAATCTGAAAAGCGGCAATAAAAGCGTCGCTGGCCAGACCGGCGCCGAACAGACGTGCAACGACCATATCCCGCACCATGCCCATAATGCGGGAAAGCATCGTTGCGCTCCCCAAAACTCCGGCGGCCCGGACTATGTTCTTTTTTTCAGACATCGTTTCTACTTCCTGTTTCAATAACCGGTATTGTCACTTGGTTTCAACAATGCGCATTAACGACTCCACCAGCATAAATTGTCAATTTTGATGCCTGTCCGATTCCTTCAAACTTCGGTCTTATCCCTGAGATGGCCTCACTTTCTCTTACCAGATTCAAAAAACCTTCTCCGCGAGCTTCCATAAGACTGTGTCCGGTAACCGAACTGGGAAAATCTCGCAAAAAACCGGCCAGGTGCTGATTGCGTCGCATGGGTTGGCATCCTGCATAAAGGTCTTCAGGTTTCAGTGTGTTATGGAGAAAACCTGGGTTTTTGAATTCGATCCTGTCTGGGAAAACAGTGATAATAACCTGCGTGCCCGTCAATTCATAATCCCGATGAATCACAGCATTGACGATAGCTTCCTGCAATGCAATCATGCTGTATTGTGGTAAATCCTCTCGACCGGCCCCTGTCTTGAAAGAACGAGTTCTAACGTGTGGACTCGTCTTGAAATATTCGATGCTGTCATCAATCTGTTTGGTGATGGGGCCAGTGAAACGCTTCACATCAGCAGTTTGGCCATCAGCTGTTTCATGCTCATAGACTGCAATTTCAACAAACGCTCCAGGAAGCCACATCTGCGGAGAATCCGTAAATAGCAGCACCCCAAGATTGCTTAGCTTCCATCTGGAATCATCCATCTCAACGGCAAGTTTCAGGTTTCCAAGCAGCTTCTCAAGAGGCAGCCCGCTTCCCATGTAGGACTTTTGAAAACGGCGCTTATAATAGCCGTCAAATCGTTCGTTAGCAAAGTTGTCCAGCGCGGCGCCTGGACATGGACGTTCTTCAAAGGGAATGAGAAGATTCCGTGCAGCCAGAAGTCGCCCTAGCTGTTCAGCGGGGATGGGGATTCGATGACTTCCCACTCGCTTTAGATATTTGCCGTCCGAGGTGCTATGGACGTAGTATCTTGATTTGTGTAAATTTACCTGAAGAACGAGACGGTCCTCACCATTCTTGTCAGGAAGATATCGCCAATTCAGGATCGGCTCCAGACTTCCTTTTGGCTCGCAGTTCTGTATGGCACAATTCACGACAAACTGTTCGAGGAGGTCCCGCTTATCTTCCGCAACGCCGGTAATCTCACCGAATTTGTTGACGCCAAAAAGAACCGCGCCTCCTTCTGTATTGGCAAGACTGACAAAAACCTCTGCAATTACTTTGGCGGCTCGCCCTTCCTCACTGGCAAACCTTATCTGATCCCCCTTAAATATAACCTCCTTGAATTCAAGATAGGTATCTTCAAGTGCTGCGATTTCTTTCAACAACTCACTTAGTTCCTCGTACATGACTCACCTCGAACCCCAATAAACAGGATAAATGCGTTAACGAGGTTATTTCCTGCCGGAAAAGCGCAGGAAATAACTTCTAACTTACTAAAAATGATACTTCTCCCGGCGACGCTTAAAGGCTTCATCCGATCCCTCCATGATTTCCAGGACAGCATTTGCAACGCACTCTTGGTCGAGTGCCCCCTCTGCGAGCTTCTTGCCGCGTCCGTCTCGTGTTTCCAGGGCATAAACCAGCTCCGCATCTCCGTTAACTGGAATATTGGCATTATGGGTTACCAGTATGATCTGCCGCTGATTCTTCAAGCGACGAAGCATGGGCACCAGTTCCCGGTAGATGAAACTGGAATCCAGTTCATCCTCTGGCTGGTCGAGCAGTAATGGAAAATCACCTTGCGCGAGAATCATGGCAAGAGCTGCGGTATTACGTTGACCGTCAGAAAGAGACCCCTCACTGATCCGCCCGGCGGCAGTACCATCCGGACGGTACAACACCATATCGACCTTGTCCGAAAGCCTTGTCGTCCTGGCGCTTTCCCAAGACTTGCGGGCAGCGCCAGTGAAAAGCGAAATAATATCATCAAAAGCAACACCCATCCCTGATCTGACAGCTTCTGGTACAGTTTCGGGAGCATCAAGCCACCGCTGTAGCATCTGCCATAAGGAATCATTTTGAGGCAACTCCTCTTCGGCTCCTCTTTGTTTCAGATAGTATCTAAAAAACAGCGTGCCGATCTCCTCCCATCCCCTTCCAAGGCGAGTACGGCGATCCGCATACAACCGGTTCCAGATGCTGACAAATTGTTCCTCGTCACCGGCATACTCTATCAGAACTTCTATTACCTTTCGTTCGCCAATTTTTGCGGTATCATTTATCGTTTCCGCCATTCTGCGGCGACACTGATGGATTTCCAGCCAAACGTCATGAAGGCCCGAGAAGAGTTCCTCCACTATCCGCGTTTGCTCCTCCAATCGTACTTTTTCTTTCTCCTTGCTATCTATTTCCTGCTTTTTCACCTGTCGCAGTTGATTGATCTCCTGAATACGGCTAACGTCTTCCGGTGCAATCCCCTTTTCGCGACAGGCTTCCGTAAATCTCTCATCTGCCGTATTCAATGTATTATTGATTTCCTGCCAGCGTTTATCGCCCTCAGAGAGGGCAGTGACCGTCTGACGGTACTTCAGGACAGCGGCTACTACATCTGCTTGCAATGCTTCCTTTGCTGCCAGGATGTTGGAATCCAGGTCTGAAAACCATGCGCCCTCCGGCCAGCGTTCGACCTGCGAACCAAGCGGGGAGTATCCTTCCGCAATGTCGGCGACTATCTGCAATAGTTGCTCACCATCATCATCCAGCATCTTCTTGATTTTGCCAACATAGCGGCTTGCTGCCTGCGCCCCCTGATGCTGCCTTGCTTCTTCCTGCAATGACGCACGTGCGCTCCACTGTCGGTCCAGTTCAGACAGTTCCTGATTGAGCCTGACGGTGTCTTGTTTCGCCAGAACAAGTGTTTCTTGGGCGGCAAAAAGCTGATTGATGCTGCTGCGAATATCCCGCTCCCTTCCCTCCAGTTGGTCTAAATCTTCACGAATGAAATCATCGAGCAAAGGGAGAAGCAATTTACCGCTTTTTTCTGTCATTCTGTTCAGTTGCTGCTGGCTGAAAAACTGGACAGGAATACTCTTCAGATAGGTTGTCAGATCCAGCACAGCCCGACCTTCAACATCGCATCGCCCTCCACCAACGGCACTGAAAACAAGTACATCCTCAACCCCATCCCGATTACGCCAGATCACTTTCACCCGGGTTTCGGCCTTCCTTGTCAGAAGTGTTTTAACCCTGCTTATTGTCTCCTTTGCCCGTTCATCCGACTTGAGGTCTTGATCTTTCCCGAGGGTCAGCCTCATCCCTTCAAAAATCGTGGATTTACCACTGCCGCGTCCACCGATGATGCAATTAAGATTGGGAGAGAAGGTAACTTCCTGATCATCCATAAATTCGGCATTACTAACACTGAACGATACAATCCTTGCATGTCTCTGTCGCGCGTCAGGGCTTTTTTCCAAGAGAAGATCCTCCGGTACCCTGATACGGGATTCAGGGTCCAGAAAAGCCTGGCGAAGCGACTCTATGGATGGAACAGACATTTTGATCCAGGTGTAACGGCAACCCATACTGTTTGCCGGAGGATTTCCGATTTCATCGACCTTCAGGGACTTAGCATCCGAAGACATGATCCAGGCAGGTTGCAGCCCCGCTCTTGTCCAATGTGAATTGCTGTTGTTGAGTATCTTTGAGTGTTTTTGAGCCGGTGGATTCTGCGTCAGTTCGACGCAATATAGTTCAGGGTGCTGATAGTCCTTATTGTTGGTTGCTACATCAAATATTCCTTTCGCTTGATCGGCATGGGCGGCAATAACAATCCCTCCATGCTCACCCTGTACAATTTCCAGCAATGTTTTCAAGGAAACATTTTGCTCATTGTGGCGCAGCAATTCCGGGCAACTCTTCGCAAAGCGTGAACTTTCGGATAATCCCAGCTTAGTTAGTATGATGTTAACTGATTCGATATCACTTTGTTTTTTGGCAGGTTCGAACAGACAAAGAACGTGGTAGCCAATATCTGCTTCAAACCCCGGAAAGATTACTAATGGTTCTTTGTCAAGAGCTCTGGCAACCGCCCTA
>JBAYZR010000051.1:0-14318 GCA_041672425.1 Pedobacter sp.
CATACTTGCAGCAGAAAACGGCTCTATAACAATCAACGGCCCGGCAAACTCCGCCGGAATAACCGCTGGAAACAACATCCTGATAAGCGCCGGAGAAACAGACGAAGTCAACACCGCCGACATCACACTAAACACCTTTGTAACCAGCACAAACGGCAACATCAGCCTGCACGCCAAAGACAACATTATTCAGACGGCGGCTGGAGACTTGACGGTAACCGCTCCAGGCAAGACTATCGATGTTCTGGCCGATGGTTATGTCACCATGTCCGACGGAGCTACCAGCGCAACGAACAATCAGGCTATCCGTTATGAAGCTGGCAACGACATAACCCTTGGCAGCCTGAACTCCGGCACGGCAAATGTCTCGCTTATATCCGGCGGCTCAATCCTTGACGGCGGCGACACGAATACCAACATTATCGCCACCGACTTGAGAATCTTCGCCGGGGCAGGCGTCGGCAGCAACGCCAATCACCTTGAAACAACAATAACAACCCTATCGGCCAACGTGGGAAGCAACGGACTATTCATCACCGAAAGCACCGACATTATCATCGGCGCTGTAGCCGCCATAACAATCAACCGCGTAGACACCAACGGCAGCCTGACAACATCCACCATTATTGACCCGGCACAGAACAACCTTGTCAGCAGTGGCAATATTGTCCTGCAAACCACCAACGGCAGCATCACCACCGATGGCGACATAACAGCAAACGGCGCCATACAACTGCAAGCCGACGGCGCCAGCTCCAACATCAACCAGAACACGGCGTTTACAGCCCACGATGTCACTATAGAAGCTGGCAACAACATCAAAATGTCAGCCACAGCCACAACTGCAACCGCCACAGGCGGCTCGGTCTTCTACGGCGCCGGAACCAATATCGAAGCAGCAACCATCATTGCCACGAACGGCGTCGTAACCCTGAAAGTCGGGGCGACCGGCGAAATCATAGACACCGGCAACGACGCCGCTATCAACATAACCGCAACCGCACTCAACATAATTGGCCACGGCATCATAAACACAAGTGCAAAACCGGACGACCAGGTAATCGCCGAAATGCGCACCCAAGCGATAGAAACAAAAGTAGACAGAGTATTTGTGGCAAGCTACTCAGCCACCGCAGCAAAAATGGACTACCAGATTGGACAAAACGTAACCGGAATATTACGCGAAAACGACGGCTGGTCACTCCAATTAGTCAATGAAGGATTCATTGTCCCGACAAAAACAGCAATCCCTTCAGTAGCGCAATCATCAGCAGTAACACCCACTGCTGCCACAAAAAATGTGGAAAACTGGCAATACACAAAGGACCTTGACTTCCAACTCCTTGAATACCTCTCTGCCAAATCCGATACAGTCAGAAGCCAATCGCAAGTAACACCATCATCAACCCTAAGGATTGTACCGGTTGACCTCTCCCTGTTTAAACAAACGGCCAGTAATGCTGATACATCCAAAAGTACATACTCTGTTATAGATACCAGCGTCAGCCAGTATAACAGCGCCGAATTGAACAGTGATGTATTGGGGATTGATGGAAGCGGCATTATTCCAACATTTGGAACCGCTGCATTTGATCAGATGATTGTAAAGAATACCCATGAACCGTTGATGTTCGAGTATTGGATTGAGGATATGATGTTCTGATCTGGTAATGCCTCTGAAAAATATGATATATAGTTTTCGTACAATCCTCCATGCAGGGGCGAAACAATATTCGCCCCTGCATGTCATTTTAATAATTCCACCTGGGCCAATGCATGAAAAAAATAAAACTTGTTGGTATTTTGTGGGTGACGCTCTCTAGTCTGCCAGGGCTGTTTCAGGTGGCGTATTGCAATGAGCAGACTCCTTCACAGCGACGAGAGGTTGCAACTATACAAATATCGCTTCAAAAAATAGTACATGAATCCGTTGTCAGGAATTCCAGCGCAATGAATGACTACCTTCAGGCTAAAATGTCTCAGGAGCAGGTATTGGCTGAAGGTGGAGTCTTTGACACAGTATTTCAAACATTACTGCAATCTAAAAGAGCACGCTCACAAAACGGAGCTGAAGATGCGGTTAATAGACATGCATATGAATATTCAGACAGCACCGACAGCCTTGAGGTCGGCTTGAGTGGACTTTTACCGTTAGGTACTCTTTGGGATGTAACGTTTAATCAGAACAAAAGAAGTAGTTCTTCTATTGATCAGTACAAATCGTATCATCACGAGTATGATAACGGCCTGAAATTAACCCTGACACAGCCGCTTTTAAAAGGATTCGGTTCAAAATCTACAATGTCAAAAATCAGACTTGCCGAATTACAGAGCAATATTGATTCAGATAAATTCGAACAAAAATTGATGGAGTTGGTTGGTTTTACGGTTCAAGTATATTGGAAATTGTACGGCGCCCAGCAGATTCTTAACAGTTGGGAAAAATCCTTGATAATTGCTGAAGATGCTATAAAAGACCTGAAAATCAGGGCAGAGGCGGGGAAAATCGCTCAGACCGAATATCTGGAGAATGTAAGTGCGGTGAATATAAGGAAGGCCGAACTCTATAATGCCAAAAGCAAAGTGGATGAAGCGCAGAATCAGTTGCTGACGTTATTGAATATTTCATTCGCTGATATAAAGAATGCTCAGCTGCTGGCTATAGACAATCCCTTTGAAAACCGTGACATGTTGCAGGATGCGGAAAGCTATATAAATGCTTCCATCAGTAAATGGCCTGAATACAGGGTCGCCAGGCAAAAACTTGAAAAAGAAAGGGTTCAGCTTAAATTTTTAGAAAACCAGTTATTACCTCAGTTGGATCTTCTTGGTTCTTTTGGTTCAACGAGTCTGGACAGTAGTTATGACAAGTCATTTCGTGACTTAACTGATGGCAGGTATCTAAACTGGTCAGCAGGATTGAAATTTGTTTTTCCGCTCGGCAACTCACTGGCAACCAGTAGCCTGAAAATTGCCAGAATGCGAACCAAACAGGCAGAAATTGAGCTTGACGCATTTACGAAAAGTTATGGTAATTCAGTACATAGCAAACTTAGTGAGGTAGGTAATTACCAGAGTCAGTTGCAGGATCTGGAAAATGGTTTGCGTATAAAAACAGATCTTCTGGAAATAGAGCGGCAGAAATTGAAAGCAGGTCGCACCAGCCTGAAAACAGTGCTTGATAAACAGGACGATTATATTACGTATCAACGCAGGGTTCTAAGTGGAATTGTAAATTATAAGCTGGCTGAAGCTTCGCTCGATATTGCCGCAGGTAAAATCCTGGTGAAATATGGTGTTGATCTGCAATCATTGAACTATTCGGATGAGGCGCTTTCAGGTAGGTCCGGCGCATTATTCGGTGAAAGGATAAAATGAGAATAATAGCGCAGGTTCTTTTTTTAGTTCTGATCGCTGGAATTGGCCAGACTCATGCGTCGGCAACCTTTGAAGGGTTGGTAAATCCCCTGTACGAGGTTAAGCTGGCGTTACCAATCGATGGGATAGTTTCAAAAATATTCGTTAAGGAAGGTGATCATGTTTTGAAAGCTGAAAAGCTTCTGAAACTTGATGATATTCTGCAAGGTCTGGAGGTTGCGCGTCGCAAGGAAGTATATGAGGATAATGCCGAACTGGAAGCTAATAAAAAAAATATCTTGATATTGAAAGCACTTCTTGATTCATCACAAAAGCTTTTTGAAAGTACGGCATCAATCAGCCATGATGAAGTGACCAATCTTGAAATGCAGTATCATACGTTGAATGGCAGGATAAGCGTTGCAGAGGCAAAGAAAAAGCAGGAGTTGATAGAGTACAATATTTCGCGGGAGGTACTGGCTCGCTATGTTTTACTAGCCCCGATCAGCGGCACGGTGACCTCTGTCAAGATCAAGGAGGGTGAATGGGGAAAAGCAGGTGAGATGATGGTAACCATTGTTGACAAGTCAGTCTGTGTTGTTGATTTCAATATAGAAGAAAGATATGTCAGAACATTAAAGGCAGGGAAGCCCGTGTCACTGCGGGTGCGAGAGGGTGACGCAATGACCTTGAAAAAAGGAAAAATAGTTTTTGTTTCTTCAGTTGCAGATCGCGCCAGTGCTCTGGTCAAGGTTAAGGTGGAGTTTGAAAACAGAAGTGGCACTGTTATCCCTGGTGTTATCGCCCAGATTTTATTTTAGATCCCGATTGATTTGATGAGGCCACTTCCATGTCTGAAATAAAGCAGTCTGTTACAGAGGAGACAGGGAAATCTGTTCTTGAGGCAATCAAAGGTTTGCGATATTTTGCCGGTGACGAAGTCGCATTTTGGGATACTTTTTTAAAGTATATCAGAGTGTTGAGCAAGTCTCCGCTCGTAATTCATTATGTTGAGCAAAATGCTCAATGGTGTGCGCTGCATGAGAGTTATGGTGATGAAGAAATCCATTATGGCGTTGAGCTTGCTCAAAATCTGGCCGGGCGGGCACTGCAAAACGGTTTTGCTTTTGAACGCCTTGAAAAGCCGCTACCTGGTTTTTCCCAGCCATTCTCAGTCGTTGTCAAGCTCGATACTTCTACTACCGGTCATCAATCAATCCTCCTTGTAATTCTTGATAAATCCAACGCGCAGCAATTCAATGACCTGATAATCAGGATTCAACTTGTTACAGACATTCCGGAAAATTATTATCGTAATAATCAAAACATTCCTGCTGTAACGGTCAATCCTGGAGAACGGTTGCTGGCCAGCGTTATTGATATTGCAACGATTGTAAACAGTAAAAACCGGTTCCTGCTGGCTTGTATGACCCTGGTTAATGAACTGGCGTACCGGTTTGACTGTTCACAAGTGAGTATCGGTTGGATAAAGAATGGTTATATTCGTGCAGTTGCAATCAGCAACAGGGAAAATTTTGAACGGCAAAGCGAAATAATCAGTGACCTCGAAGCAGTTTACGAAGAAACGTTTGATCAGGAAACCTCATTGGCCTGGCCTCCACTAAGCGAGGCATATTGTGTGGACAGGGCGCATTCAGCTTACTGTAATAATTATAAGGTATGTCAGATTGTCTCTGTGCCGTTGCGCATTCAAGGCTCTGTTGTGGCAATTCTTCTGCTTGAAAGAAAAAACAGTGAACTTGAAAATGGCGCCATAGAGGCGACCAAGGTACTCGTGGACCAGGTTTCACCATGGCTGGGAATGTTACATCATAGAAACAGATGGTTTGGCGCCAGAAGCGCAACCGTTCTGGCACGCACGATGGATAGCTTGTTAAGTGTTGAACATAGTTTAGTAAAAATTTCGGTTGCCGCCTTGTTAGTTGGCATGCTGTATCTCTTTTTTGGTGAGTTGGAATATACCATAGAAGGGAGCGCGGCGCTTAAAACGGATTCCGTAGGATATTTGTCGGCGCCTTTTGACGGCATTATCAGTGAGGTAAACGTTCATGAAGGTGATCTGGTTAAAAAGAATGACGTGCTGTTAAAGCTGGATACCAAGGAACTTGTACTGAAAGCTGCGCAGAGTTCAGCCGATGTAACCCGTTACACACGTGAATCTGAAAAGAGCCGGGCACATGAAGCATTGGCGGATATGAAAATCGCCCAGGCGCGTGTAGATGAGGTTCAAGCGGAATTATCCCGTGTACAGCAGCACCTTGGACAAGCAGAGGTAAAAGCTCCTTTTGATGGCGCCGTGGTTGAAGGTGACAACAAAAAGCTGATGGGAGCTCCTGTTTCCAAGGGAGATATGTTGCTGAAGATCGCCAGAATTGATGCAATGTATCTGACTATAAAGGTTCATGAGCGTGATATTGGTGAATTCAGGGAACATGAAAAAGGGCGATTGTCGCTGCTAAGCAGGCCGAATGAGACTTTCGCAATTACTGTCGATCAGATTATCCCGATGGCTGAGGTGGATCAAAAGGACGGCAATATTTTTGTTCTAAAAGCTGACATAAACGATGCGCCGCAGGCGTGGTGGCGGCCTGGAATGAGCGGAATTGCAAGGATTGACGTTGGCAAGCGGAGAGTTATATGGATCATCTCACACCGGCTGATTGACTTTATCAGAATGCAGTTGTGGTGGTAAGATGAAAGGGAGCCTGTTTAGTGAGTCATGGTATAAAGTTGCAAATATCAAGGTCAGTCTGCTTGATGCGGTTGATGTTCAGAAACAGTTTTATCGGGGCGAGTTGTGGTATGTGCTGAAGGATCGTTTTAACAACAGCCACTTCAAGGTGACCGCTGAAGCATACAAATTTATTGTCATGCTGAAAACGGATAAAACCATTAATGAAGTATGGGAAGAGTGTATTGCTGAATATGATGATAACGCGCCAACCCAGGATGAGGTCATATCACTACTTTCACAGTTGCATATAAATAATCTGCTCAGTTATAAAAATCAGCCAAACAATGAATTTATTTATGAGCGCCAGTCCGAAAAAAGAAAAAAAGAGTTTAAAAACAAAATAGTATCGTTGATGTCGATCAAAATACCCCTCTGGAACCCTGATAAATTCCTGAACATCATCGCGCCGTTTCTTAATGGAATTGTCAGCAACAAGGGACTGACGATATGGTTGATAGTTGTTGTCTCCGGCATAAAGGCGACGATAGACAACAGACATCTGATTTATGACAATACCCAGGGAATGTTGGCGCCCTCCAGACTGTTCTATCTCTATATTGCCCTGGCGCTCCTTAAGCTGCTCCATGAAATGGGGCATGCAATCATGACCAAGCGTTTTGGGGGGGCAGTGCATACGGTTGGCATAATGTTTCTTGTCTTTACGCCTCTTCCGTATATGGATGCAACCAGTAGCTGGTTTTTTCAAAGTCGCTGGCAGCGGATGCTGGTCGGATCAGCCGGCATGCTTGTGGATTTCTTTTTTGCTGCTGTTGCTGCAATAATCTGGTCTCAAACAGGCGACGGCCTGCTTCATACGCTTGCCTTTAATGTCATGGTTGTTGCTTCAATATCGAGTTTTGTCTTTAACGCCAACCCGCTGATCCGTTTTGACGCCTACTATATCCTCTCTGACTTGCTCGAAATTCCAAATCTTGCCCAGCGCTCACGTCGGCAATGGATCTATTGGATAGAAAAATACCTCTTTGCTGTTGAACATTCCGTCTCCCCGTCTCTGAGCAACAAGGAAGCATTCTGGCTTTCATTCTATGCGGTTGCCAGTTTAGCCTACCGGTTTTTTATAGCCGTAGTAATTGTCCTGTTCATCGCCGACAAGTTCTTGGGTATCGGTTTGTTGCTGGCGGTTGTATCCATTGCCGTAGCTACGATATTCCCGGCCAAGGCGCTTATTACATATCTTGCGAAAAATCCGAATCTTGTTCGATCCAGAAAGAGGGCAGTAACCGTTACTCTGCTTGCGTTGCTAACGGTGATAATTCTGCTTGCCCTTGTTCCTTTTCCATTTGCCATTCGCGCCCCGGTTGTGGTGGAGGCAAAAGAGTTCTCGAAAATCTATGCGACAACAGAGGGGGTGTTGCATAAACTGTACTTCAAAAATGGCGATCATATCTCGAAGGGGGATCTGATCGCCATTCTTTCCAATATTGATTTAGAGTCTGAAACTGCTACCGTTAAGGCGGGTTTGCAGCAGAATATGGCGCTGAAACAGCGGGCCATGTACGAGGCAAATGATGATTTAAAGCCTCTTGCCGTGCAAAAACAGATGCTGTTGGACCAGCTAAGCCACCTTGAACAGAAAAAAGCTGGACTAACCATTGTTGCTGAAAACTCCGGTGTTTTCGTTGCTCCGGACGCCGGGGCATTTATGGGGCGCTGGTTAAAACGTCAAACCCGTCTTGGATCGATTATTTCTTCAGGAAACTTCAAGTGTTCGGCAATTGTGTCCCAGGAGCAGGCCTTTGACCTGTTTAAGGAAAAGAATCTTGTCGCAACGATAAAACTGTATGGAAGCAGCGCTGAAAAATTGAAGGTTCACGATATTATAGTTATCCCTTATCAGAAAGAGGAGCTCCCTTCCGCAGCTCTTGGCTGGTTTGGCGGCGGTGATGTTTCAGTTTCGTCCTCGGATAGAAGTGGCAAAAAAACCGTGGAACCATTTTTCGAGATAATAGGCACTATAGAATCAGGAAGCGCTGTTAAGACAAACATACTTCATGGGCGCTCAGGTGTTTTAAGGATAAAGCTGCCGCCTGAACCGCTATCGGTTCAGTTGTACAGGCTGGTTAAACAGACCATACAAAAGCGGTACAAGGTTTAGACTCGCAGTGCATATTCAAAACCGGACGTAATGCATGAGAGATATCTATAAATTTCATACGGGAGTTGATGGCTTTTTTTACACCCTGTACGGGTGGTATAAAAGAATGGAATTCTCTACTACGCGTTTAAAAAATGATGCCACCACGGTTTACAAATTTTCTTTGGCAGCAATTGAACTGGATGACGAGGAACTTTCAGATAAAATACTGACCCATAGAAGAGCATCGCGAAATGATGTCGAAAAGGTTTCTGAATTTTACGTAATGGGTCTGTTGTGTGAGGTATGTTATCGCGTTCTGGGCATAAGGCCGTATATTGAGCAGATTATGGGGGCTCTGGCAATTAACCGTGGTGTTGCAATACAGATGCAGACCGGCGAGGGCAAAACAATTACCGCAGCGATTGCCGCTGTGATGACCGGCTGGAGTGGCGGCCCATGCCATGTAGTCACCTCCAACGATTATCTGGCTAAAAGAGATGCGGAATCAATGCGACCTCTGTATGAACGTTGCGGGTTGTCTGTTGGCTACGTTATATCCGCAATAGAGCCACGGGAGCGCAGGGCGGCTTATAAGCCGGATATTGTTTATTCGACAAGCAAAGAGTTGCTGGCGGATTATCTGCGTGACAGGATGGCGGAAGATGCGGAATCCGTTATTACCTGCGAAGGAATCCGTAAACTTGTTTCCGATGGCGCTGTTACCGGAAAAGTGATGCGTGGACTTCATACCGCAATCATTGATGAAGCTGACAGCGTACTGATTGATGAGGCAACCGTACCACTTATTATTGCGATTTCCGGCAGCAGCCCTCTTTTAAATGAAGCTGTCAGGACCGCTTTCACTATTTCGGAGGAGCTTGTTCAGGGGCGGGACTATATCATCAACCAGCAGGCAAGATTTGTCACTCTTACCCAATCAGGCAATGAAGTAATAGAATCCACCGCGCACAGATTGCCCGCTGCCTGGAGAAACAGTGATCGCTCATCTTATCTGGTAAAGCAGGCGATCATTGCCAGATACTGCTATCACCGTGACGTCCATTATGTTGTTGATCAGGGAAAAATTGTCATTGTTGACGAAAAGACCGGTCGTATGATGGACGGAAGAAGTTGGAGCGGCGGACTGCATCAGGCGATTGAGGTAAAGGAGCGCCTTGAAAATTCTGATCCTACGCATGCCCACATCAAGATGAGCTTTCAGATGTTTTTTAGATTGTATGACAATCTTTCCGGAATGAGCGGAACACTGCAAAACGTAGAGAAAGAACTCTGGACCGTATATAATCTGCCGGTTGTAAAGATACCGACACACGCGCCTAAAAAACTGCTTTGTTACCCTGAAATAGTACTGAAATCGTACGAGGATAAATGGCGCACGGTTATCGAGGATATCAAACATCATATTTCGCATGGGCGGGCAGTTCTGGTCGGCATACGAAGTGTCAGGGATAGTGAGGCTCTTTATACTAGATTATTGGATGCCGGCATTCCCTCCACTGTTCTGAACGCTCTTCGTCACGAAGAAGAGGCGCGCATTATTGCAGAGGCCGGCAGGTGGGGGCAGGTAACCATCGCGACAAACATGGCAGGCCGGGGAACCGACATAGTCGTTGACAAAGAGGTGCTTGCAGTCGGCGGATTACATGTTATCGCCACGGAACGCCATGAGTCGCGCCGGGTGGATATGCAGCTCTTTGGCAGAACCGCCCGCCAGGGTGATCCGGGCAGTGCCCAGATGATTGTCAGTATGGACGATGAAGTCATAAAAGTATTTTCACCCAAATATTTAGCTCCTGTTTTAAAAGCCCTGTCATATTCAGGTGGGCGAATAAATCCGGCTGTATGGTGGTTTCAAGCGGTTCAGTTTTTTGCGGAGAAGACAATATCCCGTTTACGCAAGAAACTTCTTGAACAGGATCTGGCACTGAGTAAGGCGCTGTCATTTACTAAATATTAAACAATCCTGTTTATCCGGGGGAATCATGAAAAGGTTTCTGTTGCTGGGCATGGCTGCTTTACTTTGCCTGTTGTTTGCAGGCTGCGGAGATACCGGCTCTGATCAGCCGTCAAGTTATGTTGGTGTATTCAAGTCAGTCGAAACATCCAATAATCAAGTTATTATAACCATCACCAAGGATGACGGCACGTTGTACAGAAGTCAGTACAAAACTCCATTTGGCACATACTCAACCAATGGGACATGGGGGGTATTAAATTCTGGTCCTGTGATAAAGTCTCAGCTGGACAAAGGTTACGATAAATATTTTATTGATTTCTCCTTTAGTCTCCTTAACTCCGCAGAATTATCCGTATCCGGAACGGCTATCAGGCAGTAGAGGTTTGTTCCTGGTCCCATAAATGCGGGTACCGGTTTGCCGGGGCAGAGGGTGGCGCAGCCCCATAAACATAACCTACGTGGACGTTCACTTGTCTATTGATAACAAAGTATTATTGATATTTCCTGAAACAGACTCAAATCAGGTACGGCTGATTCCGATATCGTTGCTTTATATTGCCCAGCCTCTTATAGAAGCGGGAATAGAGGTGGATATTCTGGATCAGCGCTTTGAGCCTGATTTTTATAATGTATTGCGGGAAAAACTGCATTCCGGACTTATTTGTGTCGGCATAACCTGTATTACAGGGCCACAGATAAACCATCTCATACAAATTGCATCTTTTATTAAAAGCGTGAGCAACGCTCCGATAGTTGTCGGAGGTTCTCATGCAACCATTTTCCCGGAGCAGACACTTCATTCGGATTCAGTTGATTATGTTGTGATCGGGAAAGGGGAAATTCCGTTCTTGCATCTGGCGCTGTCCCTTAAAAATAAAAATTTTTCCGGGATGCCGATGGTGGGGCACAAGGATGGAAACAGCATCGTAATTACAAAAGGGGATATCCCTGATTCTGATATCGACCAGATACCGTATCACCTCATTTCAAAATACAAAAAGGCGTCTACAGTCTCTTTGTTGACCTCCCGTGGATGTTTGTATAACTGCTCGTTTTGTGCAGTCAAAATATTATACCCCAAGTATATTGAACTCCCTTTGAATCAGGTTTTTAAGATGCTCAAGGATGTGCTACGCCTTCAACCTGATACCATTAATATTCTGGATGATAATTTTTTTTACAACATAAAAAGAGTAACGGATCTTTTTTCGCTATGCAGAAAAAACGGCCTTTATTTTAACTGGGTATGTTCCGGTCGGGTTGATGAAGTATTGAAAATAGATGATTCGGTTCTGTCTGAATTGAAAGCGTCCAGGCTTGTAGGTATTTTTTTGGGCGTTGAATCCGGTTCGGAAAGAATTCTGAACCTTATAAACAAGAAAACAGACAAAAACATGGTGCTGGAAGTAAACCAGAAATTGAAAAGACATGGGATATTCCCACACTTCAGCTTCATGGCAGGCTTTCCTTCCGAAACGGATTATGACAGAGGGGAAACATTCAGGCTTATACACCGGCTGAAAAATGAAAATTCACGGGCAATGATATGGAAAATCAATCAATATACCCCTTATCCCGGCACTGACCTTTTCCAGCTCTCCGTTGAAAACGGGTTTGTTGCCCCTGCAACGCTGGAAGGCTGGGGCAAGATTCATTTCTATACCGAGGATTATGATGTCCCGTATAATCGCAAATTATGATCGTGCGCCGGAGGTGATCCGCAATGCCTGCCAACCATCACCATAAAAGCCTTGCAGCCAGCGGCAACAACGTGTCTCAGCATGATATCTTCATCTTGAATACAAGTAAGCGCTGCGAGTCCAACGCCCTTCTTTTTTCCCAAACGATCAATTTCCTTGTTGTCAATGGCTACTTCATAAGCCGTAATATCGATAGTTGTGACACCATACTTGTCAACAGCTGCTGCGTCTCGGAAGAGAAGATCGATGCTTCATTGTTGGCATTGCAGATTGCCCGGCCTTTTGCAGGAAAGAAGCGGATCATACTCCTGGGATGTCTTGCCACCCTGCCAACCGAGCGTCTGGACCGGCACAATCTGATCTGTATCGGACCCAAAGACTTGCTCTCCCTTGACAAATATTTTGACCATCATATTTCCATTAAAAACATCCCGGTAAATCATCTGCCGCCGGAACTGTTCGCATCCGGCCAGGGGCTGGGAAGCCGTGACTACTATATTCTCATCGCTCAGGGATGTTCCAACCATTGCTCCTATTGTAATATCAAACGCTCAAAGGGGAGTGTGACCAGTGTGCCGATCAAGAGCGTTCTTGAGCAGGTGCGGCTCGGACTGAGCCGTGGCGTGAAGGAATTTTCCTTCCTGGCCGATGATTGCGGCAGCTATGGTGATGATAACGGCACGGATCTGCTGCAACTGATCGAAGCGGTGTTTCTCCTTGCCCCCGGCTTTACGCTCAAACTGCTGTATCTCTATCCGGACTTTTTACTGAAACGTTTTGATGCGCTGAAGGGAATATTTCAATCGGCTAGAATCGGGTTTGTCCATATTCCGGTACAGTCCGGGTCGCAACGGGTACTGAACCTGATGAACCGTAATTATGACATTGCAGAGGTCATGGATTGCATACGTAACATACGCGCTATTGCGCCGCAGACAAAGCTCGTTACCCATATTCTGCTGAATTTTCCCACTGAAACAGAGGATGATTTTATGGCCTCGCTTGTCGTTGCCGAACTCTTTGATGATGTGATTTTTTTGCAGTTTTCCGAAAATCAGGATACCGGCGCCGCTGCACTCTATCCGAAAGTAAGCGCGCAGGAGGTTAAAACACGCCTTGATGCAGCTTCCGCATTTGTAAATCAACGGCTGACCGGCGGCGGGTGCGTTATTACGGACTTCAATTGCACGATCCCATATAATCTTATGACGGGACAACGATAACTATATGCCGCTGCCCAATGTGAAAGTAGTTCAGCTTACCTTGACCAACAGATGCCAATGCAACTGCCTGCATTGCGGCGTTTCAGGTCTGCGCCAGGTGGTCAGCGGCGAGCTTTCCATGGAGCAGATTCGTGCCATTTTTCAGGATTTGAAACAGGCAGGATGCCAAATCATCGATCTGTTCGGGGGAGAGCCGACACTGCGCCGCGACCTTTTTGAGATTATCTCGCTCGCAAAATCGTTCGGGTTTATCGTCTCGCTGGAGACGAATGGTTTGTTGCTTGATGCCGCATATATCCAGCGTCTTGAGGCGGCAGGGCTTAATCAGATATACCTGAGCCTTGACGATTATCGGGCGGAGCAGCATGATCGGCAGCGTGGTAAAACCGGGAGCTTTGATTGTGCGGTACGGGCATTGGAAGCAGGTTCAAAGAGCAGCATCACCATGCATGTGTCAATTGTGCCACAGACCCGCGAATTCTTTGAAAGCGGCGATATTAACCGCTTCATGCAGTTTGTTCTCGAACGTGGCGCCAAACAGGTGCGCCTGCTGCTGCCACGCTTTGTCGGCGATTCGACCGGCGTGGCCGGAGGGCGCCTTGGTTCGGGAGCGGAGCGGGAACTCTTTGCGCACGTTTCTCCCCACTTTGCCGACTATATGTATGTGCATACACCAGGAACGCCACTCGGCGAGAACAACGTCTGTACTGCAAAGCATGTTTTTTGCCATATTATGAGTAATGGCTGGGTTACTCCCTGCCCCTATTTCCCTCTGGTGTTCGGGGATGCAACCCGTGAACCTATTGTTGATCTCTTCGAGCGTATCCAGTCACACCCGCTGGTGCGACTGGGTGGCGAATTCTGCCCCATGCGGAACGAAGCCTATCTTGATGCGCATATAAATAAATTGCTGGATGAACGCCCGTTTCATAAGATCCATGTCAAAAATCAGATTGATATTGGCGCTCGCTGCCTGCAACGGTGCCCGGGGTGTGCGAATGGCAGTATTGCGGCGCCCCGACCGATGGCGGATCTGCTGCATGACATAAATAGTATTGATAGAGAATATAGCCATGTCGAGCTCTTTGGCGGGGATGCGCTACAGCGCGTTGATCTATGGGATCTTCTTGATGCGTTGCCTGCAACAATGGGTGTGACCTTCTGGACATCATGCCGCCAGGGGGAACATGCCGCCGCTGTTTGGAGG
>JBAYZR010000052.1:0-14295 GCA_041672425.1 Pedobacter sp.
TAAATGACAGGCCGCATATTTTCATGCACCAACTTGTACACAAAACCTCTCCCGGTGTCCAGCATTATTTGTGGGACATGGACAGCCTTACCCTGGAGGGGGAGCAAGAGGTCAAAGAGCCCCAAAGGGGCGATATGTCATAGGCCGGGGTGTGAACCCCGGTTTGGGAAGATAATAATGATGAAACCCCGAAGGGGTGAGATGGAACCGGGCGGCGAGTGTGTTTTAGATGAAGACATGGAGGGAGAATGAACTATTTGTAATCGATCACAGGGTATGCATTTAGCACTGGCGTCGTAATCGTTTTTTTGTTATGGTACTCCTCAAGAAGCGACTTCAGGAGGAACTACCGTGGCAGATGCGTGTTATCACCTACGTGGCCGACATATAGGGCCGGATGACCTTCGTTGCATCCGTGCCATGATCTCAGGCCATTGGGCCAGCGGACGCACTGCCATTTCGAAACAGTTATGCGAACAGTGGAACTGGCGTCAGCCCAATGGTCAGTTGAAAGACATGGCCTGTCGGAGTCTGCTCCTTAGCCTGGAGGCTAAAGGGGCCATTGAATTGCCACCCCGTCAGAAAGAGAGTTTTCGCGCCCCCAGGCGAACCGACCGGCAAGTTTTTTCCGTTGACACTTCCCCCCTTGAAGGGACGGTCAGCGAATTTAGCTCTTTGACAATACAGATGGTGCGCGGTACGAACGATGAAGCGTTATGGGATAACCTGGTAAATACCCACCACTACCTGGGCCGCCCCTGGATCGTGGGTTCCTACCTCAAGTACATGGTACACCTGGATGGCAGACTGGTAGCCTGTCTCGGATGGGGATCGGCCGCCTGGAAGGTTGCCTGCCGGGATACTGTTATCGGCTGGAATGCCCAAACCCGCCAGGCCAACCTGCACCAGGTGGTGAACAATGTTCGTTTCCTGATTCTGCCATGGGTGCGGATTCCGCATCTGGCATCCAAGGCTCTGGCTGCCAATCTTCGGGTCTTGGCTGCCGACTGGCAACGCTTCTATGCCCACGCAATAGTTCTAGCCGAAACCTTTGTCGACACCGAACTGTTTCGGGGTACTTGCTACCAAGCTGCTAACTGGATTCGGATCGGCGAAACCAGAGGCCGTGGCAAGTACGACCGGGAGAATCGCTTTGCCGCCAGCGTCAAGGCGGTCTATCTTTATCCCCTCACGAGGGATTACCGGGAGCGGCTCCATGGGTGATCTTCCCGTCATATCCCGTGAGATACTGGAGGGGCTATCAAAGGATCGTCTCATCGACATTATTCTGTTTAAGTCCGAGCAGATCGCCCGCCTTAAAGAACAGATCGAAGTACTTGAAACAAAGTTGAACGCCAACTCGTCCAATTCCAACCAGCCGCCATCATCGGATAGTCCCTATACCAAACCGGCCAAGAAGGTCTCGGACAAAAAGGGGAAGCCCGGCGCAAAGAAGGGGCATAAAGGTATTCGTCAACAGATGCTCGAACCGACCGACACAAAACCACTGCATCCCGAGAGATGCAGTTGCGGCAATAGCGAATTTATGGAAGTCAAGCCCTACTATACCCATCAGCATATCGAACTCCCCGAAATTCGCATGTTGGTTACCCACTTTGTCCTTTATCGAGGGGATTGCACCTGCTGCGGCAAGACAAACCGGGCGCTCATTCCCTCTGAATTCCGTAGCGGCTATGGCCCGAGGCTTTCGGCTGTCATCGCGGAGTTAGCAGGTTCCCACGGTGACAGCCGCACCATCATTCAAAATTTCTGCGCCTCCGTATTGGGTTTCTCAATCTCTCTTGGCGCGATCCAGAAGGTTCTGGATCGGGCGTCAGAAGCGATCATGCCTCATTATGAAGCAATTGGAGAAAAGGCGCGTCAACAAGCAGTGAACCATGTGGACGAAACCTCATGGCGTCTAAAAGCAGCGCTCTGTTGGTTATGGGTTTTGACAAGCACAACCGTTGCGTTCTTCATGATTCACACCAATAGGTCCAAAGACGCCTTCAAGGCGCTTATAAAAGATTGGGAAGGAATACTGGTCAGTGACGGTTACAGGCTCTATACGAATTGGGTTGGGCTGCGCCAGACCTGCCTGGCGCACTTGATCCGCGAAGCAAAAAAGCTTTCCGAGAGTAAAAACCAAGAAATCGCTAAATTCGGCGCAAATGCGCTGGCGGAACTGAGAAGATTGTGTCATATGGCCCATGCTCCGCCGACTATTGGTGAATGGCGGGCTTTCTACGCCCGCTTCATAAAACTGATTACCCGACATCATGGGCAAAAAGACGATGCCGGAAAGTTTGCCGCCAGACTGTTGCGAGAGATTGATTCGCTATGGCTCTTCCTGGAAAAAGCCGGAGTGTCTCCAACGAATAACCATGCGGAACGGATGCTACGCTTCGCCGTCTGCTGGCGCAAGAGAAGCTATGGCAACGTCAGCGATAAGGGACATCGCTGGGTGGAAAGAATTCTGTCCGTGCGCCAGACATGCCGTCTCCAAACAAAGAGAACCTTTCCAATTCTGGTGGAGGCCCTTGACTGCTATTTCAAAGGAACAAAGCCTGATGTCGCCTGGATTGCTCAGGCGTAATGCCTATCACCCTGTGATTGGATACAACTATTTTAATCAACGGGAATACCAGACCGTCATCATGAACCCCAAGCGCTGCTTGATATTTTTCTATTGCCACCATTAGCAACATAACAAGCAGCGTTCCTCAAGATGCTTCTCATTGGCTACCCTTCTTGCTTTTTGGATACCGCAATCGTATACTCCCGTCAGGAAGAATCAAGGGACGGATTATATGAACAGAAAAGATCTCGCTACTGCCCGCAGTTTCAAGCATCTGATACAGAAACGGTTCCATCCGCTAGACATTCGTGTGTTCGGTTCACGTGCTCGTGGTGATGCCGCATCTGATTCCGATATGGATGTGTTTGTGGTTGTCGAACATGCGACTTCCGAAATTGAACGCTATATCAGCGATTGTGCCTGGGAAGCCGGTTTTACGCGGGATGTGGTCATCGTCCCGGTAGTGGTCGGCAAGGACAGGATCGACGGCCCGCTCAAGGAGTCGGTGTTCATCCTTAATGTCTATCGCGAGGGCGTAGTGGTATGACCGAGAATCGAAAGGCCCTCATCGAATACAGGCTTACCCAGGCACGGGATTCTATCAGGGAGGCCGACGTACTCGATCAATCCGGATTCGACAGGGAATTCGTTAAAACCGGAACCTTCCCAAAGGAGATGTCGAAAGCGTTGCACCGGGCCTTTGAGCTGCGCCAGAAGGGCGATTACATGGAGGAAACAGAGGTGACCGTCGATGATGTTGCCGAAATCAGGCCTGTGGCGGAGCAGTTTGTGGAATCTGCCAAGCGTTTTTTGCTGGGAGGCAATTAAGTATACTGTCCCCGGAATTCCTGCCTAGGATTCCCCCACGATTCTTGCTCCGCCGCCACTGCCAGTTTGGTAGATCTGGATCGGGGTGAGGTCGCCACTAGGTTTCCCCAAGTAAATTGTATTATGTCCCCAGAATAATTGCAGAATAATCAAAATATGGATTAGCAACAGGAAATACGGGAAGTGTCCCTAATTATTCCCTAATTAGTGGCTGGCAGAAAAAGCCATTTTTTCACCCAGCGCTCTTATTTTTTTGACGGAAACTCCGGCATTAGATTAGCTTGCTATAATAAATAACCAGGAATTATCAGCCTACCCGGAAATTTGGCTCATGACACCAGATTTCGGACGAACCACTCCCAGTGGTTGGTACCCTTTGTCGCGGCAGGCCTAGGCAGCCAGTTTATAAGGATCGCGCTTTTTGTAAGGGCCCCGCATATTCGCAGCTATGTTTCTGACGATTGCGCCCAGGCGCTGGATGTTGCGGGTAACAACGGCAAGGGCTACATAACGTTTGAAGCCGTTAATTCCATGATCCCGGCACAGAGCTAGACCGTGAATTCTACGTTACCAAAATATTGTTACCAATATTTTTCACAATCGCCATGTGTTTGACATAAATATATGATAATGATGTCACACTAAAGCATCATCTTTGACTCAGCCTGTCATGTTTTACATGCGTTCATTAAATTAAAATTGCAACAGGCTGGGTACTTTGCTGACCTGCTTTTCACCAGGCCCCAGAAAGCCCGCAACCGGAGTTACAGTCTCCAGTTACGGGCTTTTTTTGTGTGGAAGGTTCGTTCTTGCTCGTTAGCGATTTGAGTATTGTGGCTGAACGGGAAGCTTATTGATGAATTTTTATAAAAAGATATTGGGGGGTTATATGAGTTGCAACAATATGTGTTCATCAAATCAATCACCTGGAAGACCATTGATTGCAATGCTTTCGGGAATTTTAATCCTACTGTGCATCAGTGTGATGACTGTCGAGGCGGCAAATGATGCAGCGGCTCAGAAAAATTCCGGAGAATTCAGGCCCAAGGCTGAACGAGTTCAAATCGCCCCAGGCGCTGACAATGTAGATCAGAAATTGCCGGAGCGAATTAATGATATACAGGGCGATAGAGCAGTTGCTACCGACCCTGACACGGGGACTCTCCCGGCTGGTAAGGCCGTGATGAAGGGACGGGCACAGGTAATCGAACCGGCTTCCGTCAGTGAGTCAACCAGTCCATCATCCGACAGCGGCAACAAAAAGGCGAGACCAAAGCCGGACCCGAATTTTGCGGGAACGTCCATTGGCGCTGCCGGAGCCATGGGCGCGCCTGTTGTTAAAGAGAAAAAACATTCGCTCAATAAACGGGGTGAGGTCGCCAAGGCGCGTCACGTGAAAAGCGTCGTGGCTCATGGTGATTCACCCGAGTTGCAGGCCAACAACGAGAAGCGGCGCAAAATTAAGGAGCACTTCAAAACCCTGCTGGAGAACCGGGAAGAGCGTAAGGCAAAGAAAACCGACGGACAGGCCCCGGCGGAAGGTGGATCGAAATAGCTATTCTGCTTCGGCGCACACATCACCTTTATTGAGGACATAATATGAAGAAACTATCGGGAATAATCAAATCTGCCGTGCTTGCCGCTTTCCTTGCAACGGCCTTGCCGTTGCCGGTTTCCAGCGCCTGGGCGGAAACCTACACCAAGTCCTTCACCTACGACCTGAACGGCAACATCGCAACCAGGACCACTCCTGATAACGCGACCATCAGCTACACCTACGACGGGGTGAACAGGCTGACCGATATCACCTATCCGGACACGAAGAAGGTGTCGTACGTCTATGACGCCAACGGCAACCGGACGAGCATGACCGACCCGAACGGGACGACTTACTATGCCTACGACCAATTCAATCGGCTGATTGCCGTGCAGCCTCCAGGCATTGTCCCCATATACTACGACTACGACAAATCCGGCAACCTGACCAAGTTGACCTATCCGGACGGCACGGTCGTCTCCTACATTTACGACACGAGCAACCGCCTCTGGAAAGTGACCGACCCGAACGGCACCACCACCTATGACTACGACAACAACAGCAACCACGTGACGAGAAAGACCCTGCCGAACGGTGTCTATACCTCTTACACCTATGACACGGCCAAGCGTATAACCGACGTGATTAACAAGAAATCCGACAACAGCGTCATCTCCAGCCACCACTACGTATTCGACGCCAACGGCAACCGGACCCAGTCCGTGGATACCACCTCCGCCGGCGCCAAAACCACGAACTACACCTATGACAAACTGAACCGTCTTACCAACGCCACCTGCTCGGACGGCGCCTATGAGACCTACACCTATGACAGCTCCGGCAACCGGCTTACCAAAACCACCCAGAGCGGGACGCTCACCTATGACTACGACCAGGACAACCGGCTTATCAAGATAGGGAGCGCGACCGGCAATACGGCCCTCTTCTATGACCGGTCGGGGAACCTGACCAAAAAGATATCTTCAAGCAAAACCATCACATACGGCTATGATTATGAAAACAGGCTCATCAGCTATGCGGACGGCACCAACACCATCACCTTCGGCTACGATGGCGACGGAAACCGGGTATCCAAGACGGTCTTCGGTGTAACTCAGAAATACATAAATGACACCTCGTCGCCGATTCCTCAAGTGCTGCTGGAGACAAACGAAATAAACAATGTTACGGCGCGGTACACCTACGGTGACAGCAGGCTCAGCCAGATGAACCACGGGGTTACGTCGTATTATGTCTATGATAACCCCGGAAGAAGCGTAGTGGCGGTCGTGAACGGTTCGCAGGCCGTTCTGAATAGTTATGCGTACAACGCTTTTGGTGATATAAAGACAAGCAACGAGACGACGCCCAATGATTTCTTGTACAACGGAGAGCGAGTTGACGACGAGACAGGCCTTGTTTATCTGAGAAAAAGGTACTACGACCTAGAAACAGGGAGGTTTCTATCAAAAGACATGTTTTCAGGATTCGTAGCTCAACCTCAGTCAGAGAATCCATATCCGTACGCCCAAAATAATCCTGTAAATTGGATAGATCCGCTTGGGTTGGAGAAAACGTGTGTTTGCCAAGTCACATTTTCCGCAGTAGGGCCAAAACAGGCGGTAGGTTATGGTGCCTTGGGCATTAAGCCCCCAAATGATTCAGTAGCCATTGGCCCTGCGTCATTCGGCCTGCCATACACAACCATCGCAGAACGTAATGCTACACAAAATGAAATCAGAGCTAATATTGATAATATACAAATCTCTGCACCAGGGCTTTCCCAATATCTTACAGGTGGAACAACATTCACTATTGGTGATATAGGTGATCGCAACATTCGGAACAGCCCAACTACACGATTTGATATTTACAGATTTGAGACACAAAAAGATGCCCTTGATTTTGGGAAGCAATCGGTCCAAGTGACTATTACTGGGGTTCCAGACAAATGGTCATGCCCTAAATGAGGTAATTATAGAATGAGAAAAGTGATCCTATTGCTGTTAGTCGTTGTTCATGTTGTTCCCTATATTGCTTGTGCAGACGAACTTAATTCTCACGAACGATGTTCCGGAATTTGGGCAGTTGGTGCTAAGTCTCCTTATACAGGGCCAGATTTTATTCCAACTAAGATCACTTCGCCTAATGGTTTGGCTTCAATAAATGCGTCAAGCGAGGGTCTATCGTTTGTAGGCAAGAAAGCTCCTATTCAATTAAAGGTATTGATTAATCCACCTCTTACGGAGGTGCTTTGGGCGCCTGACTCCAGGGGTTTTACCATAAATGTGAGTGACGGTGGGTTGGTGGGGACTTGGGAAGCCCACGTTTATTCCATAGATCAAGATGGTAATCCGATTCCGCATAATATTCGGAAGTTAATATTCCCAATTACAAATAAGTTTTTGAAATGTGAACCAAAAGAAGTGGCGAATTTTGGAATTACGGCGTGGCTGAATGGCAGCAAAGAAATATTGATAGTAGCTGAGGTACCTCCTCACTCTTCTTGCCGAAACATGGGCGCAATTATTGGATTTCAAATTTCTGTTAAGTCCGGAAAAATCATTGAACGCATTTCGGAGAAAGAACTTCGTAAAAAATGGAAAAGTTATTTAGGATGTAGATTCGAGGCGGAATAAAGACCGTATTAAGCCGTAGAGAGGCACTGGACTTAAAAGTGAATAGTTGGAAGATCGGCTTCGTACACAGCAAACAGTTTTGTTTGTTTGCACTTTTCTTCTGTTTTATAAGCTCTTCAAACATTCTTATGGCAGAGAGCATTGAAGATGAGAAAGCAATTAACACTGATTTAGTCAAGGTAGCTGATGTGACTGGTAATGGAACTCCAGACAAAATAACAGTGCATCTTTCCGCTAAGAATATGAAATCTCCCTTTTTGTGGACCATTACAATCATTTCTGAAGGAAAACAAGTCTATTCACACAGCAGTAATGATACTCAACTTGATAGGTTCTTCAATGATGATGGCTATGTAGATGGTTGTAAAGATTATATAAGCTGTAAATCTAAATATTATTATCATGATATCTTGGACGGGCTAATTCTTACTGGAAATAAATGGTATGACGTCAACTCAATTTTAGACCCATCGAAAACCAATACATTATATTCTCTTGGTCGAAAAGAACTGCGAAAATGCTGTAAGGTTACTGGCCGGCAAGCAGATTCGATACTTAGAAAAATCGAGCACAAGTTTAGGGTGGGAAAAGCAATAGCGATTAATGTCCCGCAGTCTCCTGTTCAGTCCAACCCACCACTTATTTATGTTCCTGAAGTCAGACGCTTTATACGCTTCTATGAGGAGTAAGGTAAAAAGGAAAAATATGTAAAATCTACTGGAGAGACCGAAAGGGAATAGAGCCGCAAATTCTTGATGCTCATATAATGGAACAAGATCATGGATTACCTTCAAATGTTAATCAGTGCGGACAACGCCATATTTGTCGGGTTAGGTTTTATAGTTCTCGGAATCTTCATATCTCGTGCACCTAACACAAAATATTACATTCACTACGATAACATTCGACAAATGTTAATAAAGGAGGCATCTGCCTTCGGACAAGACAAACGGTTATCGAATCTACAGGGTCAAGAGGCTTCCATTTCAAGGATGCCCTATTACGGCAAGCTTCTTATGCTCTCTGGAGCTGGTCTTATAGTGATAGGGGTTACATTCAAAATATTTCAGTGAATATTTTTTTTGACGGAGGGTAGTCTAAAATGACCACACATAAGACATGCTATCGGATTCATCAGTTTGTCATACTGGCTGCACTCCTTCTATTATCCTCACCTGTCCTCGCAGACATGTGCGGCGGCGGTGGTTATAATGCGCTAATCCCCGGCCTATCCGGATTCACCACCGACCCGAACATCACCGAATCCCTCCCCACAATCGATATCCCCGCAGACTTCGGCGGCGTCTCTCTCTCCAAGACCGCCGACCTGATGCTGAACATAACCGACGTTTCCGGCGCTACCTTCGACGAGGCCACCGGGCAGATCATACTGTACGGCAAGAACCCCGTGTCCCTCCCCGCGATGAAGCTGGACGACCTCTCCGTGGCGGTCAGGTCGGTATACGGTTACGGGGGCATTGCTCCCCAGGACCCCGGCGTATCCATCGGCACAGAGACATCAACCATCCCCGGCCAGATGAAGGTCCGTTACGACGGCCAGACCTTCAACACCGGCTTCGGCTACACCATGTTCGAGTCCGACCGTCTCCTGAAGGGTTACACCCTCGGCAAGGACAACATCAGCGGCGCTACCGTGACCTCAACCGTTCCCGGCTACGTAAACCTCCTCGACAGATACCGGAACGCCGGCTGGAACTCCATACCGGGGAGCGATTTCACCAACAGGATGTGGTTCGTCCCGAAGGACGTCAGCCTGATTAAATCGACCGACAACTCCTCGATGCTCTTCAGCAACGTATCCATGCAGCTTCTCACTGAAACCAAGTTTAAGAACAACACACCAGCCGACACGGTGGCCGAGGCGTTCGCCAGTCACTTCACCCTGCACTACGACGACTTCGCCATTGAGAAGCCGATCCTCGGCGAACTGAAGAGACTCGGCAAGATCACTGCTGTCGTCAAATGGATCATGGACAACAACATCCCCTTTGACCTCTCTTTCTTCGACAACTACACCCCGGCTTACGACAGCAGGACCCCCAGTTACACCCCTTCGACCACGGTTTCAAAGACATGGAGCGAATACGGGATAATCCGCACCCTGACGATGACCGGCGGCGTCCAGTACCTCCTTGACGCAAGCAACTTTTCAAGCGCCCAGGGCGCAAGCGCCGACCAGGCGCAGACGGCCGCCCTTGCCGCCCGGCCCGGCGAAGGGAATTTCAACTGGAGCTTTTCGTCTGGGGGCCAGTCCTATCAGGCCATTGCCCAGTCCATGTCTCGTGCCAGGAAAGACGGGAACATAAAGAGGACCGAAATCGACATGATGTTCCCGGTTCAGGGGAAGAACCCGCTTATCCTGTTCCGCTACTACAACTCCTTCAACGACAAGTCAACCGGCTTCGGCTTTGGCTGGGAAACATCACCCTACAAGCTGCGCTTCCCGGCGACAAAACAGACTTTCACCTTCAATAACGGAAGCATTACAGTTTCGGCCTATCCTCAGATATACATCAGCGAAAAAGGGAAGGAATACCTTTACGAACTAAGTCTTGGCGGCCTGGACGCCCTCAAGAACCCCGTCTACGCCCGAGACGGCGGTAAGGACTACCTGAAGGCGGAGGGCGGGGGCTTTGTCCTTTACAAGATGAACCAGGGGACCGTCACCTTCGACAGCGCCGGGAAATTCACCCGCATCACCGACAGCAACGGAATCTACATCAATTACGCCTATTCCGGATCAAACCTCGTATCCATAACCCACCAGAGCGGAAGAAGCATCACCATCAACTACACTAGCGGCAAGATAACCAGCGCGGTAGGTCCTGGCGGCAAGACCATCACCTATACCTACAACGCCAACGGCAACCTGGAAACGGCCAAGAATGAGGAAAACGAGGCCATCACCTACCAGTACGATGCCGACAGGCGGTTGAACAACGTCATCGACCCACGGGGCAACGCCGTCTTCCATGCATCGTTCGATGACTACAACCGTGCAACCGGCCAGACCCTGGGGAATTCGGCAAGCTACACGAAGAGCTTCAACCTGGCCGGCAGGATGTCCACCGTAACCGACCCGAAAAATGTCAGCTACACCCAGACCTACGATACTGACTATCGGCTCCTGAGCATGACCGACACCGCGAACAGAAGCATGCACGTAACCTATGCCGGGGAATTCGGACCGTCCACCGTCACCGACTCGAAGAACAACACGACCCAGTACCAGTATGACGACGCGGGAAACATCAACTACATCAAGGATGGGAACAACAAGACAAGCCTCTTGGTCTATGATGTGGACAACAACCCGGCGATAGTCAGGGATGCCCGCGGCTACGATACGGTCTATGTCTATGACCTGCAAAACAGGCTTACAGAGATCAGGCACGTTGCCGTGGCGGAACTGGGAACGGACGGCAAGCTTAACGGCAACTACGGCTACGATCCGAGCTATGTGACCGCTTACACCTATGACCCGGCAACCGGCAATCTCCTGTCGGTCAGAGACCCGGACGGGCGGCTTCAGCAGTTCACCTATGACGTTAACGGCCTCCCTAGGACAAGTACTCTTCAGGGGGGATACACCGTTACCAATACCTATGATACCCGGTCACGGCTGCAAAACGTAACCAACCCGGCAAGCGAAAGCGTGACCTACGGATACGACAACGCGGACCGTGTAACCTCCATCACAACAAGCGCCGGGGTGGTCCGTTATGTCTATGATAAAAACGGCAACGTCAGCACGGCCTATGACGGGAAAAACAACCCAACGGTTTCGGAGTACAACATCAACAACAAGGTAACAAAAGTCACCGATGCCGAAAATGGGATAACCGGATACATCTATGATTCGACCAACACCCGGCTTGCCCAGATCACTCTGTCCAACGGCGCGATAAAAACGATAGGGTATGACACGCTGAACCGCCCCATCAATGAAAACAATCAGGTAACCAGCACCACACCCAAGCCGGTGGTGCTGCAAGCCGCCGTGTCAATGGGGAGCACAACCGCTGGCGTTCCCTCCGTCCAGCATGTGACGGTCTGCAACAGCGGCCAGGTTTCGACCAGTATCACCAATACCGCCACAAACAACCCGCTCTTTACCGTCAGCCCCGCAGCCGCGGCGCTCGCACCGCAACAGTGCGCCGACCTTACCGTCACCTTCAACGGAACGTCAATGGGGTCGCAGAGCGGGACACTGACCATAACCTATGGCAACGGCACTACCGCGAATCTCAACCTGTCAGCCGGAGTGATCGTAACATTAAACACAAGGGCGGTTTCCGATTACAACGGTATCCAACTCACCTGGAATCAATACACTGTCCCTGCACTATTCTCACAATACCGGGTCTATCGCTCGGCCTCGCCGATTACGACCCTCTCCGGTCTTACCCCCATAACCACCATCAGCACTCTCGGCACAACGAGTTACCTGGATACCACCGCTACGATGGGGACGAAATACTACTACAGCGTGGTTGCCTTTGACAGCGGAGGAACCTCGCTCTCCAGCGTGGAATCGGTCGGCCCGGTTGATTATATGAACGTCACGACAATAGGCGCTCCTATCAATCTAACGACAGCGGTGAACGTGGGGAGATCCCCTGCTATAGCCTTCAACAGCAATGCTTCTTACCGTGACTACCTGATTGTCTATGAGTACGACACCTCCGGCAGCGGAACCAACTGGGATATTTACGGTCAACGTATGTCCGGCGACGGGCAGAAGATCGGCAGTCCGTTCGCCATCCTGTCCGGAGCGAAAAATGAATCGAATCCAAGGGTTGCATACAACAGCACCAATAACGAATATCTCGTTGTAGCGCAATACGATACGAACGGCTCTGGCCTCTACCAGATAATGGGACAAAGGGTAGCGGCCGGTGGGACCCTTGCGGGCAGCGTAATCACTGTCTACGGTACGTCAAAGGCGCAATATTCACCGGACGTAGCCTACAACTCAACGAACAATACATATCTCGTCGCGTTCGACACCCTCTACAACGCCGATACCTTAGAGGATGTAGTTACAGCGGTGCTGAGCAATCTGGGCGTCCGCACCAATTACACGGTTCATACGTACAGCACGTTACATTTCACAAGGCCAAGGTTGGCGTATAACTCAACAAATAATCAGTATTTGATGGTCTTCAAATCAATAGACAGCTATGGGTACACTTACATAAACGGGTATCAGCTTACCTCCATAGGCGCGGAAGTCAATACGGCGGGGATCTGGATTGACAACTTCTCGAACTACAACGACGCCAATCCAAATGTCGCCTACAACGGAACCAATAACGAATATGCCGTCATATGGGAAGAAGATGATTCCGCTTCCGGCGACCGCAGTTTGCTGAGCACCGTTATGAGAACGGTTGGGGCGGACGGTACATTGGCCGGTTTTTATCAGCGCGAATACTCTGACACAATTACGCTGACATCCCCGACAATCTCACATGATACGTTAAGGAATGAATACTTCGTCGTGCTCGCCACTCGTGATACCAGCTCCGGGGAATATGACAAATTGAGGGGACTCCGTCTGGATTCGAGTTTCGGCTTCCTTACCGCAGCAGCGACGAATATCTCCATCGAAACCGCAAATATCCAAAGAAAAGGGGCTGAGGTATTCAATCTGGCAAGAAGCGAGTTCATGGTTGCATATGAGTATCTGACCAGCGTTGATAACGATGTGCGGGGGCAAAGAATCGGCAATGTCATAAACAACCTCGTCGCGACACCCGCTGCTCTGGATTTCGGCACTGGCCTTAGCCAGCTGAATCTGCATCTGGACGACATTACCGGGGTAGTCAACCTCTACCTCAACAACTCGACCGACCAGACGTGGCTGACCGTATCTCCGGCGCTCTACGCCAGCCCGACTCCTTCGGCGAACATCATGGCAGCCATCGACCGGACCAAACTCACCGTGGGGAGCCATACCGGCAATGTCTTGATTATTTCCAACGGTTTCCAGACGATAGTGCCGGTCACGGTATCGATTGTAAACGCTTCTCCGTCAGCACCTGCCAACCCGGCGCCCCAGAACAATACAACAACGCAGTTCAATGTCAGCAACGGCCTTACGGCTAATCTGGGCTGGGACTGCACCGACTCGAACTTTGGCGATACGCTCTCATATGATGTCTACCTGAGCGAAACGCAGACACTGGTGAACAATTCCGATCCGACAGCACGCATAATCACGGGCGCAAGTACAAAACTAGTCTCCAGCACATCATTGAAGTTCGGCAAAACGTATTACTGGCGGGTCAAGGCCAAGGACAGCTTCAGCGCATCCACCCTCGGGCCTGTCTGGAGCTTCACAACTGTCTCTATTCCCACGCCGTTAGTGATTGCCTACACGCCGAACTCTACAAAGAATACGTCGCCTACCCTGGCATGGAACGGCATTTCCGGCATAGCAAAATATCACCTCCAGATCGCCAATAACCCTGCCTTCTCACCACTGCTCGCGGATTATCCGAATGTGACAGCGACGAGTCAGGCTATAAGCCAGACCCTGCCGAACGGCAAGATGTACTGGCGAGTAGCCGGGATTGACAGCGGTGGCGTTCAGGGGGCATTCTCGCCTGCCAGCGACTTAACCGTGGATACCGTTCCGCCTACGGTGCAGTTAACCTCTCCGTCAGGTCTTGTCGGCAAGACACCCA
>JBAYZR010000053.1:0-14045 GCA_041672425.1 Pedobacter sp.
GTTCCACATCCTGCATGACCATGCTCTCGGTAATTTCAAGCTCCAGATAGCGCGGGGCAAGACCGGTCTCCAGCAACAACTGGCCTATTAGACGGACAATGTTCTGCTGCCTGAATTGACGGACCGAGAGATTGACCGCCACGGTCAACGGGGCAAGACCGGCATCCTGCCAAGCCTTGTTCTGCATGCAGGCGGTTCTTAGTACCCACTCGCCGATCGTCTCGATCAGACCGGTCTCCTCGGCCAGAGGTATGAAGTTAATCGGCGAGAGCATACCCATTTCAGGGTGCTGCCAGCGTACCAGGGCCTCCATGCTGGTTATCCGTCCAGTGCTCAAACTCACCTTCGGCTGGTAATACACCAGTAACTCATCATATTCCAAAGCTCGCCGCAGATACTTTTCCATGGTCATGCGCACCAGTGTATTGGCATTCATCTCGCCGGTAAAGAACTGGAAGGTGTTGCGACCCTGTTCCTTGGCCCGGTACATGGCCACATCGGCGTTTTTGATGAGCTCATGCACGTCCTCCCCGTCCCGGGGGAAGATACTGATGCCGATGCTGCAGGTTATGACGAGTTCATGTTCCTTGATCTGGAAGGGCTGGGCTATCATCTCCAGCATCTTGCCGGCGATCAGGGTTGCATAATTGGAAATGGTCTGATCTGAAATAACAATGACAAACTCGTCCCCTCCCTGGCGCGCCACGGTGTCGCCTGATCTCACGCAACCAGCCAGCCGTTCGGCAACTATTTTCAGAAGCATGTCGCCGATGTCGTGTCCCAGGGCGTCGTTGATGAACTTGAAATTATCCAGATCGACAAAGAACACCGCCACCTCGTTATGGTTGCGGCTGGACATGAGCATCGTCTGCCTGATGCGGTCGGTGAGCAGATTACGATTGGGGAGGCTGGTCAATCCATCATGGTTGGCTTGATATTCAAGCTGTTCCTCGTATCGCTTGCGCTCGGTAATATCCTCAAAAGTCTCAATGACGGCCAGCAGCTCGCCCTTGCCGTTACGGATCGGGGCTGCGTTGAAAAGGATGTAGCGGTCCATGCCATTGAGGTTCAGATACCACCCTTCTGCCTGCAACCCTTCAGGGATGAAACTGGATTTATCGAAGGTGGTGTAATACTGGGAAGCCTGCGCCACGGCGCCATCTATGATGATATCCCCCAGGACAGGCCGCTTGTGGTCGTAAAATGCCTTCCATGGTTCATCCCGGCCAAGCATGGCTTCCGACCGGATACCGGTCAGTTCCTCGCAGGCCTGGTTCCAGATCAGTACCTGATGCTCCGGGTTGAGAACAAAGGTTGGTACCGCACTGTTCTCCATCAGGCTTTCAACAAACTCCTTCTGTTCCGCCATCACGGTTTCCACACGCTTGCGTTCCGTAATATTGTGAATCATCGCGATAAAAGTCAATCTGCCATCCAGGTCCAGCTTGCTGATGGAAAGCTCTAGCGGGAAGCAGGTCTGGTCCTTATGGCATCCGATGGTTTCAAAATTATGCCGACCCTCCGTTTCTGTCTCGACCGAGGCTGCGTCAAACAGCGCACCTGTGCTCTCGCCCGCCATTTCGGGGATGATCCGACTGATCGTCTGCCCGATTATTTCATCCGGCAGATATCCGAACATCCTTTCCGCAGCCGGATTAAGAGATTCTACATTCCATTGTCCATCGAAATTGATCACTGCATCCTCAATATGTCCCAGCGCAGCCTTTGTCCGGCTGAATTCCGACAAGGCCGCCTGCCGCAACGGCCTGGCAATCAGCCACCAGATAAACGTACCGCTGAGTACCGTCAGGAGCAGTCCATAGACGAGAGTCTGAAGATACCCGGGGGCGCCGGGAGGCAGGAGGAACATAATGAGGAGTTCCGAAAGGGAAATAATCAGCAGCAACAGGATAAAATGGTGTAGCGGTTTGGGAATTTTTCTATTTTTTTTGGCGATTCCGGTCATATCAGCACTTACCTTTTTGGCGCAGAGGTGGCATCGGACGGATTTTAATAATCATAGCACAATCTATTGATGTATATCATGATTTATTGTCGATCAAACACACCTGCGCACCTGCGGGATCAGGTACAAATATCATGTTTATCAGGGTTAGGGACTTGGTATCTCAGTTTATTCCAGGTTCCATATACGAAAAAAACACTTAGGAAGCTTCCTAAGTGTTTGAATAGTTGGGGTGGCTAGAGGGGATCGAACCCTCGTATGTACGAGTCACAGTCGTAAGTGTTAACCGCTTCACCATAGCCACCATAAAATGGATTTTCTACATAACCTGAAACTGATGATTGAGTCAAGATGATTTTTCCGGTGGATGGAGGAAAATCTCCGATAAAAATCAGTCCCCCAGCATCTGCGCAAAAAAATCATTGGCCATATCAGCCGAATCTATCTCTTTATCTCCAGCGTTACCTGAAGTTGTGTTCAACAAGTGTTCCGGTATCTCCGCCAGGAAACGACTGGGACAACGTTTCTCCAACAAGCCGAATTTCCGGCGCGTCAGACAGCGGGAGATCGTAAGATGCTGACGTGCCCTGGTGATGCCGACATAGCACAGACGGCGCTCTTCGGCGCAGGACGGATCCTCCTCAATGGACCTTTTGTGCGGCAGCAGCTCTTCCTCCATTCCCACCAGGTAGACATGGCAAAATTCCAGTCCTTTGCTGGAATGCAGCGACATGAGTGTGACCGCATTCTGGCCGCGCTCCTTGGCATCTTCAGACGGCTTGTCCTCGTCCATCAGCGAAATCCGCTCCAAAAAAGCCGACAGGGTTCCCCGAGGGTTCTGCTCTTCATAGACTGCCAGGGAGTTGACCACCTGCTCGATGTTCTCGATATGCTTGCGGGCCTGGGCGGCATCGTTGAGGGTGCGGTACAGCTCATCCTCGATGCGCAGGCGGTTGAAAAGGGTGTTGACCTGTTCCCCCAGTCGGCTCCTCTTGCCGAAGTTTGCGATCACCTCTTTCATCATGCTGTGAAAGGCGGTCACCGCCTTTTTGGATGACACCGAGATCTCGGCTATCTCGGTAACCCGCCCAAGTGCCTCGAACAGCGGCACATCGTGCTCCATGGACCAAATATTCAGGTGGTTCAAGGTGTTGTCGCCGATCCCCCGGCGGGGGAAATTTATGATCCTGAGCAGCGAGGCCTCATCACTGGGATTGTCGATCACCTTGAGGTAGGCGATGGCGTCCTTGACCTCCTTGCGCTCGTAGAACTGCATCCCCCCGATGACGACATATGGGATGCGTTCCTGGCGCAGTTTCTCTTCAAAGGCCCGGCTCTGGGCGTTGGAGCGGTACAGGATGGCCATGTCCGACCAGAAAAGCTTTCCCTTGAATTGCTCCATCATCATGCTGTCAACAACCTTTGTGGCTTCCTCCTCCTCGTTGTCGGCCACAAACAGGTCTATCCCGCGTCCCTGTCCACTGGCTGTCCAGAGCGCCTTGCCGGTGCGGGTCGGGTTGTTTTTTATGACACTGTTGGCCGCATCCAGGATGGAGCTGGTGGAGCGGTAGTTCTGCTCCAGTTTGATGACCTTGCAATTGGCATAATCGTGTTCGAAGTTGAGAATATTCTCCACCTCGGCCCCGCGCCAGCCGTAGATGGACTGGTCGTCGTCCCCTACAACGCAGATGTTGAGGTGTTTTTTGGCCAACAGCGAGATCAGCAGGTACTGCGAGGCGTTTGTGTCCTGATACTCGTCCGCCATGATATAGCGGAAGCGTTCCTGCCAGTGTCCCAGGATGGCGTTGTTGGATTGCAGCAGCTTGACCGAGAGCATGATGATGTCGTCGAAGTCGATGGCGTTGAAGCCCTTGAGCAGGTCCTGATAGCGCGGATAGACAGCTGCGGTGGCCAGTTCGATACGATCAGAGCTTTCGGGTTTGAACTCCTGCGGGCCGATCAGGCGGTTTTTAAGCCCGGAGATCTTCCAGAGCAGCAGATTCGGGTCGATCTGTTTCGGGTCTATGTCGCGCTCGCGCATGGCCTGGCGCAGTACACCGGCCTGATCCGAGGTGGAGTAGATCGAGAAATTCGGCTTGAAGCCCAAGGCACGGATATCACGGCGCAGGATCCGCACCCCCAGGGAGTGGAAGGTGGAGATGACGATCCCATCCGCCATTGAACCGGCCATGGAACTGACGCGTTCCCGCATCTCACGGGCCGCCTTGTTGGTAAAGGTGACCGCCAGGATGTTCTCAGGCGGAATGCGTTTCTCTTTCATCAGATGAACGATGCGGGTGATGATGACCTGGGTCTTGCCGGAACCGGCCCCGGCCAGGATCAGCAGGGCGCCCTCGGTATGATGGACCGCCTGCTGCTGCGGTGGATTGAGTTTTTTCATGGTTTGAAGTTTGTACCACAGAGGAGGAATTGAGGCAATTTTGTTTAAATTTGCGGTTATTAATATGCGTTGACAGTGCGTTGAAACGGGGTGTAAATGATGGCTGAGGTTTTTTTGTTATGGAGTTGGATGAAAACCCGAAAAGAGTATCGTCTGAGTTAATACTTTACATGTCAGTAGCAGTATGGTAATAAATCAAGCTTGCAGTTGAATAGTAAATTTTGCTCACTATGCTGCAAAAACGTACATAAAAGGAGGTGTTAGCAGTGCTGGCAACCGAAAAGAAACAGGAAATCATCAATTCCTTCAAAAAACATGACAGTGACACAGGTTCTCCCGAGGTGCAGATCGCAATCCTCACCGAGCGGATTATCTATTTGACCGAGCACTTCAAAATTCACAAAAAAGATCACCACAGCCGTAGAGGGCTTCTGAAACTTGTTGGCCAGAGGCGTCGGCTTCTGGACTACCTCAAAGGCAAAGAGCTGGACAGGTACAAAACAGTGATCGAGCGACTCGGCATACGCAGGTAATAGAGGGCAGTATACCCGTTTTTTTGCGGGTGTACTCCCATCAACATTCTGTCCGTATGCTCGTTTTTTAAAAGAGGGCTTTTTTAGCCCTTTTATTTTTTGTTGGGGACGTGGGTAGAGTCTCTCTGGCATGATATGAATTTAGTACCTCCAGCCGCTGTTCGACTATGACTCTTCTTCAGTACGCTTACATAGTCATCTTTTCACAACCAACGGAAAAAGCCTAAATTGATCATTATGATTGGGAGGTTGTAGCGACGGCCCCAACTCAACACACAGGAGAACTTATGGAACACGTTGTAAATGTTGAGTTTGGTGGCAAAACAGTGACCATATCCACCGGCAAGATGGCCAAGCAGGCCAATGGTGCGGTAATGGTGAGAAGCGGCGATACGATGGTGCTGGTAACCGCAGTAGCTCAAAAAGAAGCCAAAGAGGGGCAGGATTTCTTTCCGCTGACTGTCAATTACACGGAGAAGGCTTATGCCGGCGGCAAGATTCCCGGTAGTTTCTTCAAGCGAGAAGCGCGCCCCTCAGATCCCGAAACCCTCACATGCCGTCTGATTGATCGACCTATCCGGCCGCTTTTCCCTGAAAACTTCCTCAATGATACACAAGTAATGGCAACGGTGGTCTCGGCTGATAAGGATCATGACCCTCGTATTCTGGCAATGCTGGGCGCCTCCGCAGCTCTGGAGGTTTCCGACATCCCCTTCATGGGGCCGATTGCCGGTGTTAAAGTTGGTAGGGTTGCTGGTCAGCTTATCTGCAATCCCACCGCTGAAGAACTTGAACAGAGCGATATGGAGATTGTCGTTGCTGCCAGCCGTAATGCGGTTATCATGGTGGAAGGCGAGGCCAGATTCGTCTCAGAAGAAGATATGCTGGATGCCATTTTCTTTGGTCACGCATCAGTCCAGCCGGTACTGGATGCTCAAGAAAAACTGAAGCAGCTGGCCGGTGTGACCAAGCGTGAACTATTACCTCCTGTTGTGGATGAGGCATTGCTTGCAAAGGTGCGTGAACTGGCATATGGCCGTATGTCAGAAGCAGTCAAGATCAAGTCAAAGCAGGAACGACACAACCAGATCGATCTGATTACCGTCGATACAATTGAAACACTCAAAGGCGAATTTGAAGGAAAGGTCAAGCAGATTAAGACCTTTCTGGGCGATTTTGAATATGATCGCGTACGTGCCGATGTCCTTGATACAGGCATCCGGATCGACGGTCGCGACACTGTCACAATCCGCCCGATTACCACTGAAGCAGGCATTCTGCCCCGCGTCCATGGTTCAGCGCTGTTTACCCGTGGAGAAACCCAGTCCCTGGTTGCCGCCACCTTGGGTACCTCCAGTGATGAACAGCGCATGGACTCGCTCTATGGTGAGTACCGCAAACGCTTCCTGCTGCATTACAATTTTCCGCCGTTCTCGGTTGGTGAAACCAGCTTCCGTCTGGGACCTGGTCGCCGTGAGATTGGCCATGGCATGTTGGCGGAACGCGCCATTTCAGCCATTCTTCCCAAACATGATGACTTTCCGTATACTATCCGTATAGTTGCCGAGACCTTGGAGAGCAATGGGTCTTCATCTATGGCATCGGTTTGTGGTGGCTGTATGTCGCTGATGGATGCCGGCGTACCGATCACTGCTCCGGTTGCCGGTATTGCCATGGGTCTGATCATGGAAGGTGATAAGGTTGCCATTCTGTCCGATATCCTGGGGGATGAAGATCATCTCGGCGACATGGACTTTAAGGTTGCCGGAACTTCCACTGGCATCACTGCCCTGCAGATGGACATAAAGATAGGTGGAGTTACCAGAGAGATCATGCAGAAGGCGCTAAGCCAGGCACGTGACGGTCGCCTGCACATCCTCGGCAAGATGGCGGAAACCATCTCTGCTCCGCGTGCCGAGATGTCACCGTTTGCCCCGCGTATCACCACCATCTGGGTCAAGACTGACAAAATCCGCGACGTCATTGGAACTGGTGGCAAGAACATCAGGAATATTACTGAAACCACCGGCGTAACTTGCGATATTGACGATACGGGCCGTATCAATATCGCCAGTACGAGCAAAGAGTCCTGTGATCTGGCAATCAAGATGATCCGTGATCTGACCGAAGATGCCGAGGAAGGCAGGCTCTACATGGGCATCGTCAAGAAGATCATGGACTTCGGTGCTTTTGTGGAAGTCATGCCCGGTACCGACGGTCTGGTACATATCTCTGAACTGGATACCAAACGCGTAAAGACGGTCACCGAGATACTCAACGAAGGAGATCATGTTCTGGTCAAGTGTATCGGTGTTGATAAAAACGGCAAGATCAAGCTTTCCCGCAAGGCGGCGCTCGGCCTGAACCTAGACGGTACACGGCTGGAAGGTTACAGCGGCGAATAAAGTATTGGCGCTACCGAAATAGACAGAAAAGGCGAAGCGTATGTACGCTTCGCCTTTTCTGTCTTGATAGTAACCTTATCACCTTCTTCCTCCTCCTCTCATGCCACCACCATTATTACCTGCGCCATAGCGTTGGCCGCTTCCATTATATTGATGGATTCCTTTTTGATTATCCGAAGCTGAACGAGACCAAAACGGTTTGCCAGATTCGGAGCGAAGCGTGACAGCTTCCCCATTGCTCCGATTCTCAATACGTTGGGCAAATAAATAGAGAGCCCCGTCCTTACCCTGTGCAAGGGAACCGGTAATGGCAAGCTCCTGGTTTTTCGTGATCGAAATGTTCTGATTTTTCCAATACCACCATGGCCCGAGTATGACTGTCACGGCGCCCTGGGTGGCGGCAACAGACATCTCCGTATGTTGCTCCTGTCCTTTTCTCTCTGGTGGCGATATTACCGTGCCGTTTAAGGTCGTCATCGTGTTGATATCAAAACCTGCTGAAACATTCAGTCCGCTGGCAGAGTCTGTTGAGTTGGTTCCCCAAAAGGCTGATGCCTCACGATTCCAGAAGCTAAGTGTAACAAGAATGAATATGAGAATATGTCGCTTCATCGTACTTTCCTTGTTTCATTGACCCGGCAGGGTTATTTGCCTGCCGGGTCTTGCGGCAATGTTTTTACTTACTGGTCGTGGTCAGGCAAGAACCGTCTTTAAGTCCATTGCCATTACCGGGGCGTGTGGTTGAACCATTGGCGGTCGTGCCGGTGGTTAGAAAGGAGCCGTCGCGCCGTTGTGAGCTGGCTGGACGAGTTATTGCCGTTCCTGTAGAAGATTGAGTACTAGACTGCATTCCGCTTCTGCCGCCATTGCCGCGCCCTGCCGCAAACAGATCACCTGCACTCAAGGCAAGTAAAAGTCCCATAATTGCTGCCGTTGTAATAATACGTGGTTTCATGTTTTTGTTCCTCCTTGTGATGTGATGCACAAGATGTTTCATGATAAGTGACAAATATTTATGATACTGTAATAACTGAATGAAATACGGTAGTTTGGGTTGGAGAGATGCATGCCATACCATCTGTAGTTGTGCAATTTTGGAAAATACCGGTGCAGCTTTTGCACTCAAATGCCTGGCAACCGAAAGTGACCATAATAAATAACATCTAAAAATAAGTAAGTTACGGTATTTGATCGTGTTGGCACGATACGTGGAAAAGTAAATGTATCTTAATCACTCAAAGGAGGTAGTACAGATGAAAACTCGTAAACTCGTGGTGGCAATGGTGATGGCGATTACAGCTCTTTCTATCGGCGCACAAGCTTTTGCGGCAGATCAGCTGAAGACGCAGACACAGATTAAAGCCAAGGATGGTTCATGTAAGTAATGGGCAATGCTCCAGTTGCCGTAAAACCGTCCGGTCCTCTTAAAGACCGGACGGTTTTTTTTGCAGAATCATTTGTTTGTTCCGAGTCCCTCAGAACATCTTGCGCAGATACTGCCCGGTGTAGGATTTTGTAACCTTGGCAACCTGTTCGGGGGTGCCGGTCGCGATAATCTCGCCGCCCCGGTAGCCTCCCTCGGGCCCCAGGTCGATGATCCAGTCGGCGGTCTTGATCACGTCCAGGTTGTGCTCGATAATAACAATGGTATTGCCGCTCTCCACCAGGCGCTGGAGAACCTCCAGCAGTTTGCGGATGTCCTCGAAATGCAGTCCGGTGGTTGGTTCGTCCAGGATGTAGATAGTACGGCCGGTAGCGCGTTTGGAGAGTTCCTTGGCCAGTTTGACCCGCTGGGCCTCGCCGCCCGAGAGGGTGGTGGCCGATTGCCCCAGCGTGATGTAGCCCAAACCGACCTCCTCCAGGGTTTGCAGCTTGTTGCGGATGCGGGGGATGGCGCCCATGAACTCCAGCGTCTGGGAGACGGTCATGTCCAGTACCTGTGCTATGGATTTCCCCTTGTATAATACCTCCAGGGTCTCGCGGTTGTAGCGAGCCCCTTTGCAAACCTCGCATTCCACGTAGACATCCGGCAGGAAGTGCATCTCGATCTTTATGATGCCGTCGCCGGAACAGGCCTCGCAACGCCCCCCCTTGACATTGAATGAATAGCGTCCCGGTTTGTAGCCGCGCAGCTTGGATTCCGGCAGGTTGGAAAACAGGTCGCGTATATCGCCGAATACGCCGGTATAGGTGGCCGGATTGGAGCGCGGAGTGCGGCCGATGGGTGACTGATCGATGTTGATGACCTTGTCCAGGTGTTCCAGCCCCTTGATATCCCTCACGGCGCCTGCTTTTTCGCGGCTGCGGTACAGGCGCTGGCTGAGCACCTTATGGAGGGTGTCGATCACCAGGGTGGACTTGCCCGAGCCGGAGACCCCGGTTACACAGGTCAGCACTCCCAGCGGTATATCCACGTCCACACCTTTCAGGTTGTTCTCCGTAGCCCCGATGATGCGCAGGTAGCGGGCTGCCTTGCGCCGCCTGGCCGGGACAGGAATGGTCAGTTCGCCGGACAGGTATTTGCCTGTGAGGGAATCCGGATTAGCCATTATTTCGCTGGGTGTGCCCTGGGCAACTACCTCGCCGCCATGCACTCCGGCCCCTGGTCCCATGTCGATGACATGGTCGGCCTCCATGATGGTTTCCTCGTCATGCTCAACAACCAGTACGGTGTTGCCAATGTCGCGCAGATGCTTGAGGGTCGCCAGTAGCCGGGCGTTGTCCCGCTGATGCAGTCCTATGGAGGGTTCATCCAGGATGTAGAGCACGCCAACCAGCGATGAGCCGATCTGGGTCGCCAGGCGGATGCGCTGTCCTTCGCCGCCGGAGAGTGTGCCAGCGGTGCGGTCAAGGGAAAGGTAGTCCAGCCCTACATTGACCAGGAATGTCAGCCGTTCACGCACCTCCTTGAGGATGCGGCGGGCGATCTCGCGCTCCTTGTCTGTGAGCGCCAGTTCCTCGAAGAAACGGAAACAGTCCTGGATGGCAAGCGCAGTCACGTCGCGGATGGTGCACCCTCCTACCAGCACGTGCAGAGCCTCGGGCCGCAGTCGCGCGCCCTGACAGGTGGGACAGGGCATGACGTTCATGTACTTTTCCAGATCCTCCCGGGCAGCGTCTGATTCTGTTTCGCGCCAACGCCGCTGCAGGTTGTTCAGCACCCCCTCGAACTCCTTTTGGTAGGTGTGGCGGCGATCACCCTCCTCCTCCCACCAGAACTCGATCTTCTCTCCCTTGGAACCGTGCAGGATAACGTCGCGGATGTTTTCCGGCAGATCTTTGAACGGCATGCGGATATCGAACCTGTATGCCTTGGCCAGTGCGTCCAGGATCATATGGAACCAGCCGGAAAGTCGTTTCTCCCACGGAGCGATGGCCCCTTCCCGCAGTGACAAGCCCGGGTCGGGTATGACAAGGTCGGCATCGAAATACATGCGGGTACCCAGACCGGTGCAGTCCGGGCAGGCGCCGTGGGGATTGTTGAAGGAGAACAGCCGTGGGGTGATCTCCTGGTAGGATATGCCGCAATCAACGCAGGCCAACTTTTCGGAGAAAATCATGATTTGTTCTTTTTCGGGCTTCTTCCGCCCGGAGTCCGGCTCTTCCGGCATCTCGACGGTTTTAGCCGCTGCCACGGACACCTTGACCACACCTTCAGCATGGTGCAGGGCGGTTTCCAATGAATCGGCCAGACGACGTTGGACCCCTTCCTTGAGCACGATCCGGTCTACCACTATGTCGATGTCGTGTTTTTTCTTCTTGTCCAGTTCGATCTCGTCGGCCAGTTCATGAGGCTTGTTGTCGATCACTACCCGTGTGAAACCCTCCTTGCGCAGCTGGTTGAGCTCCTTTTTATATTCCCCCTTGCGGCCACGAATCATGGGCGCCAGCAGGGTCAGCCTGGTTCCCGCAGGTAGGGCCACAAGCTGGTCCACCATCTGTGAAACGGTCTGGGAGGTGATTTCCTTGTCGCAGGAGGTACAGTGAGGATGGCCGATGCGTGCGAACAGCAGGCGCAGGTAGTCGTAGATCTCGGTAACGGTGCCAACGGTGGAGCGGGGGTTTTTGCTGGTGGTCTTTTGCTCGATGGAAATGGCTGGGGAAAGTCCTTCAATCGACTCCACATCCGGTTTTTCCATCTGCTCCAGAAACTGCCGGGCGTAGGCCGAGAGCGACTCGACATAGCGGCGCTGCCCCTCGGCGTAAATGGTGTCAAAGGCCAGGGTGGACTTGCCCGAGCCGGAGATGCCGGTGATGACTACGAGTTTATCGCGCGGGATCTCCACGTCGATACACTTTAGGTTGTGCTCGCAAGCACCTTTGATGATGATTTTGTCGTGAGCCATTTGATAATAATGCCATGAAGGTGCGCTTATTGCAACTTTGGTTATGGTTACAGCCTGGAAGAGATGGAATCTCTCTGTTTTCAGACCATTACCCACCCGGATGATCTGGCCATTGCAATTCGTCCTTTATTTGTTATCATGTATCCACTGACAATCGTGGATAAAATTCATAAAATTATCGGGATTTAACATGAAAGTTCTTATTGTTGACGATAGTGCCCCTGAAAAAACAAACTCCATGTCGGAAGCGCTGAACGAGGAAACGCACTACCTGCGGGAATGCAGCCATGTGGTTGTAGCCAAGCTGGAGGAAAAGGTCAAGGAACTGGAGGATCTGTTTATCAGAATGGTTCGGGTGTTGGTCAACCTCATTGATGCCAAAAGCCCCTGGACCATGGGGCACTCCGAGCGGGTGGCGGAGATTGCTATACAGATTGCCCGGGAAATGGGTCTTGACGAAAACAGGGTCAGTATCATTCGCTTGGGCGCCCTGCTGCACGACATCGGCAAAATTGGCGCCTATGACACCCTGCTTAACAAACTGACGGCCTTGACCGATGATGAGTACGCAATTGTCAAGGGACACCCCAGCCATGGCGCCGATACCTTGGCGGCTATAGATCAGTTGAGAGAAGTGATTCCACTTATCCGCTACCATCATGAAAATTTCGACGGTACAGGCTACCCGCAACGACTTGACCATGATGCCATACCCCTGGCAGCAAAAATACTCAGGGTTGCGGATTCTTTTGATTCGATGATGTCAACCAGGCCATACCGTGCCGCGCCCGGCAGGGAGTATGCGGTGTCCGAGCTCAGGCGCGGCTCGGGCAGTCAATTCGACCCTGATGTGGTTAAGGCATTTATTAAGATTCTGGAAGCATCTTCTCCAGGCATCAGCCAGCAGCAACAAACGTAGTGCTCTGCTCATCATGTTGCTCCAAGGGAGCCGGAAAAAACAAATATACCGTTTTACATCTCGTCTTCAGGCCGCCTTTGCCGCCCCTTCAATCGCAAAATCCTCAACGTAGCACTGCTACGCCTGCGGTTTTGCTCAATCAGGAACGACAAATTCGACCTGAATCCGTGCGTAAAACTTGGTATATCAGTTTATTCCGACTCCCTTATGAAAATATAAAAAAGGGACATCCACAACAATAGCGGCTGACGGTAACGGCTAAAACACGCAGTCAACACGTTTCCACGCGTTCCTACCTCAATGCCTCCAACTCCTCCCACCGCTGGTAAACGTGGATCAACTCCGCTTCCAGCGCCTCCAGGCGGACATTCAAGGTCACAACCTCGGCTCCGGCGCTCTTGTAGAAACCTGAATCGGCCAAGGTGGCGTGCAATTTCTCCTGTTCCTCTTCCAGCGCGGCTATCTGGTCCGGTATGGCCTCCAGTTCCCGTTCCTCCTTGAAGCTCAGCTTACGGGCACGCTCGGTTTGGCGTTTTGATTTCTCCAGTACCGGCTTTATACTGGCCATGGCTGACGAATTATCCACTACAGCCTGGCGCAACCAGTCGTCGTACCCCCCCACAAACTCTCTGACCCTTCCGTCCGCACCCACTGCCAGCGTGCTGGTAACCACATTGTTGAGGAATTCGCGGTCATGGCTCACCAACAGCAGTGTACCGGTGTACTCCAGCAACAGGTCCTCCAGCAGGTCGAGGGTCTCGGCGTCCAGGTCATTGGTCGGTTCGTCCATCACCAGCACATTGGACGGCTTGGTAAACAACTTAGCCAGCAGCAGTCGATTGCGTTCACCGCCGGAAAGGATACTTACCGGGCTGCGGGCCCGCTCCGGAGAAAAGAGAAAATCCTGTAGATATCCAATAATATGACGCGGCTTACCGTTGATCACAAGGGTATCATTGCCCTCCCCAACGTTTTCCAGGACACTCTTGGTCAGGTCCAGCTGTTCACGCAACTGGTCGAAGTACAGCACCTCCAGGCGACTGCCCAGCTTTATGTTACCGCTGTGCGGTATCAGTTCCCCCAGCAAAAGCCGCAGAAGAGTGGTCTTGCCTGAGCCGTTGGAGCCGATGATCCCCACCCGGTCGCCACGCATGATTGTGGTGGTTAGTTCCGTGATCACCGGGCGACCGTCATATGCAAAGGAAATCGCCTCAGCCTCTACCACCATGCGGCCAGAGCGCTCGCCCTCCTGCAGTTGAATCTTCACCGTGCCCAAACGTTCCCGCCGCTGGCGCTGCTCCTCGCGAAGCTGCTTCAGTGCCCGCACCCGGCCCTCATTCCTGGTGCGGCGCGCCTTGATCCCCTGGCGCACCCAGACCTCCTCCTGAGCCAGCTTTTTATCGAACAACGCCAGGCGGGTAACTTCCGCCTCCAGCAACGCCTCGCGCCGCTCCACAAATTCGTCATAGCCACAG
>JBAYZR010000054.1:0-14012 GCA_041672425.1 Pedobacter sp.
TCAACATACGCGTTACGGCGGGCGGTCAGGGTGGTCAGCATCTGACCGGCCTTGTCCTGACCGATATCCGTATAGCCATACACGGCAACCGCGCCTTCTACTTCGGCCAGAGCCCGGTCCAGATCTCTGTTAAGGGTTGCGGATTCCTCTCCCAGGCGCATTTGTTCTGACAGAGCATTTTCTTGCGCCAAGCGGGCGGAGAGTCGAGCCTTGTCATGCCCTGCGAGCTTGTCCTTGAGCTTGGTCAGCGCTGTCTGAGCACTCCGTTCCTCCTGCTCTTTAAGTCCAATACCCTGAATGACCCCACGCAGCCTGACCAACTCAACCTGGCAGGCGTCGGACTCGCGCCGTATGACCTGTGACCACGTCGATGTATCGGAAGTCACTCCAAGTTCGCCGAAAGCCTTTATGCAGAAGGTCTCATCGTTTAGCAGCCGCTCCCGGGCTTCGCTCTGATCCTGACCGGCGCGTTGCAGATCCTTGGCAACAGCAACCTGTTCCTGCCTGATATGGGAAAGTTGCTCCCGCACCTGTTTTGCCTCAACAAGAGCCATTTCCAGCTCTTTTTGGGCTTCGTCCATTTGAGGAATATTACCGGCGGCGTAAGGATGTTCACCGGCGCCGCACAGCGGGCAGGGTGCGCCATCCACAAGCTGTTTTCTGTCATCTTCCAGACTCCGCACCCGGTTGAGCAATACGACATTATTCTGCAACTGGCTGACAACCTGCTCACGCAGTTCAGATTCCCCGGTCAGCACCCCCTCCTGCTGTACAAGCGCCTGCCGTTTCTTCTCAAGCGCTTCATTCAGCAACTTCAACTCTGCCAGCTTTGGCTTGATCTCTTCAATCCTCGCCATGGTTTCTTGAATCGCTCCCAGCCGGTTGTGCCGGGTTGCCAGCGTTTCCGTTTCCGCGTGCCACGCGGACAGATCCCGTCCCTGTAGCAGGGCTTCGCGCTCCGCACTTATCCACGCCAGCAGATGTTCCGCCTCAATGACGGCTTGCCGTGCCACTTGCCACACGGACTCTGCCTGGCTGCGTGCAAGCGTGGCGCTTTCCATCCGGGCGGCATGTTGCTCCAACTTTTTCCGAGTATCCCTGCACTGTTTATCAAGCGCCTTGAGGGACTTCAACTGCTGTTCAATCCCGGTCAGGGCCTCGGCCAATCCGGCATCGGCCTGATGTTCAGTCAGAAAGGCCGTAACTGCTTGCAGCTCCTTGTTGCTCCCGTTTATACGTTGATCGCACCCTGTTATCGTCAGGCGATAGTCGGCGTTCTGGCGACCCGTTTTTTCGATCTCGACCGCTAAACCTTGCAGTTGGCCTTGGGCTTCGCCAAGTTTGATGTCCAGCGCACGTGTTATGCGGATCAGCTCCGCTTCCTGTGTCTGCTCTACCTGGACGCGCGCAAGCCTGGACTCGGCCAGTTCCAACGCTTCAAAAGCGGTCTGCCAGTCGAGTTGAAGCTGGGGAAGTCGTTCTGCTGCAACCTTTAGTTCGCCTTGTTCCTGTTCCTGCTGCGTGCGAATCAAGAGGATATGGGCATGCTCACCACCAAGTTTCAGGGCGCGGCCAGCCAGCGCCAGACGTTCCAAATCCGGCGCCAACAATTCCTTGCGTGTCTCAAAGGCCAGCCGTTCCTGATCTATTTGCAGAAGTTCGCCCTCAAGAGCCGCTATCCGCTCCCGCCAGGACAGGGCTTCGCGGATAATCCGGGCCTCGGTGGTCAGTGTCTCTTCCGCCAGTTGCAGTTCAGATTTCTCGCGAAGCAGCGCCTCTGCATCAGCAGGGGAGAGCAGTTGGATGCCATCGAGCCCGGCGCGCAGTTCAGCTAACCGCTTGCGCTCTTCCGAGGTGCGCTCATGAACCTTGATGGAAATCCGGCTATAAATCGCGGTACCGGTGATCTGCTCCAGAATCGGGGCGCGCTCGTCGGGGCGGGCCTGCAAAAAGGCGGCGAAGCCCCCCTGCGCCAGCAGCATCGAACGGGTGAAGCGATCAAAGTCCATGCCGGTGACTTCCTCAACCTTTTCAACCACGGCTCTCAGCTTTGATTCGAGGATCATCCCGGTTTCAGCCTCGGCGATCTCATGCCTGGGCGACTGCAATTGACCGTCAGGCTGTTTGCGCGAGCGGTGTTGACTCCAGTGGCAGCGAAAGCGCCCCTTGGCGGTCTCGAATTCAACCTCGGCAAAGCATTCGCCGGTCTGTCGCGACATGATTTCGTTTTCGCCCTGGGTAATCCTGTTGAGTCGGGGGGTCTGGCCGTAAAGTGCCAGGCAGATGGCGTCGAGGATGGTGGTCTTCCCCGCGCCGGTCGGCCCGGTAATGGCAAAGATACCGCTGGAGACATAGTCGGGGTGTTTGAAATCGATCTCCCACACACCGGCCAGGGAGTTCAGATTCTTGAAAGAGAGGCGGAGGACTTTCATGGTTCCCCCAGGCTGGCGTCTTCATGCAGTGCCGCAACAGTCTCACGAAAGGTGGCGACCAGTTCACCCTGCTCTTCCAGCGGCACTTCATGGGCAGCGAGGCAACGGGCAAAAACATCGTCAACGGTGAGATCGTCCAGGGTCTCTTCCGTTGCCATCCGGCTCAAGGTTCGCTCCACCAGGCGCATGTTCTTTGCCCGCAGGATTTCCAGTGCGGTTCCGTCTACCAGTTCGCGTAACCGTTCCTGCAGATCACCTATGACCTCGTCCCCTTCGTAGATCACCTCCAGCCAAACCGAAGAGAGTTCCTTTTTCAAGGCTGTCATACGCTCGGTTAAATCCTTCCAGTCGCCGCGCACCGTTGCCAGAGGTTGAAAGCAAGGCACGGGTATTTCCCGTGACGTAACGCTGTTGGCAACTACATTCAGCGCTATAACAATCTTGCGTTGCACAGCCTCGCCAAAGCTCAGCGGGATGGGCGCCCCTGAATAGCGACGGAGATCCGACCCGTTTACCCGCTGCGCCAGATGCAGATGCCCAAGGGCCAGGTAATCGAAACAATCGGGAAAGACATCTGCACGGACTTGCCCAAGGGTTCCCACATACAGCTCCCGTACCCCATCGCCTTCCACAGTCTGGCCGCCGCTTGTGAAAAGATGCCCCATGGCAACAATGGGGAGATTTCCCCCCATTTCTGCCCGCTTGGCAAGAGCTGCATCGCCCACCTGCCGGTAGTGGTCGCGGATACCCTCCACCAGCTTGCGCCCCTTGTCCTCAAAGGTTTCACCAGCCTCGGCCCGGCGGATATCGCGGTCGCGCAGATAGGGAACAGCGCAGACAATCAGTTCAGGCTTACCATTGGTATCGTTCAGCGCCACCAGTTCATCATCTGCCTCGGCCATGCAGCCGACCACGTGGACATTAAGGAACCGCAGCACCTCGCGAGGGGCATTCAACAGAGAGGGAGAATCGTGGTTGCCCGCCGTGACCACCACGTGCCGACACCCCGCACCCGCGCAGCGGCACAGAAAGCGGTAATAGAGCTCCAGCGCCCGGTTGCTGGGCGTGCCGTTGTCAAATACATCACCGGCAATCAGCAGTGCCTCGATCCCCTCGGACTCGATGCAGTTGATCAGCCAGTCGAGAAAGCGCTCAAACTCCTCGTAGCGTTTACGGCCATACAGTGCCCGGCCTATGTGCCAGTCTGATGTATGCAGGATTTTCATATGAACCAGTTCCTTGTATCCCTTTAACGTTTACGTCCGCTTGAATATCTTTTCCAGCTCCGTCAGTGTAATGACATGCGAGACCGGCCTGCCGTGGGGACAGCTGGCAACGAAGGAGGTTTCGTCCATGCTGCGCAGAAGTTCGGCAATCTGCCGGTTGTCCAGTGGGTGTACGCCGCGCATAACAGAGTGGCAGGCGATGCGGGCCAACAGTGCGTCCAGTTTTTCGCGAAAGGCGACACTGATCCCCAGGGTGGCCAATTCGGCCAGGATGTCCCGCACCAGGATCGTGCCGTTTGTGTCGGCTGCCATGCGTGGTACGGCAGCGATAATGATGGTGTTGCCGCCGAATGGCTCCAGCTCAAAGCCGATTTTGGCAAGGTCTGCCTGAAAACGTTGCGCAACAACGGTCTCGGCAAAGGAAAGCTCCAGTGTCTCGGGGAAAAGCAGCCGCTGCGACTCAACGCCACTGGATTCGCACTGTTGCCGCAGGCGCTGGTAGGCAACCCGCTCGCTGGCAGCGTGCTGGTCGATGATGACCAGTTCATTCCCTGACTGGCAGAGGATGTATTCGGCATGAAACTGACCTATGATCGCCAGCGAAGAGAAATAGCCCTGTGATTCGCGGGTTGCCGCTTCCGGCTGGAACGGTGTGGATGGTTCCGAGACTGTTGTTGTATCGACATTGGAGGGTGAAGCGGCAACGGGGTTTGTCGAGCGTTTGTCACAGGTATTTGTTGATGTATGGAAGGGTGTCTCGCGCCGGGTAAGGTTGAGTGATGCCTGTGCCGCTGCCGCGATACGTTCCCGGTAGGCCTGACTTGTCGCCTGGGCGCCTTGCGCGGACTGTTCCTGATGGCGCGTCAGCCAGGGAGAACTGCGCAGCACCTCCTCCAGTGCGTTCTGAAGCGCATCGTGTACGACAGGCTGCCGGCGGAAGCGCACCTCGTGCTTGGTGGGATGGACATTGACATCCACCTCACCGGGAGGAAGCGCCACAAAAAGCGCCACGATGGGATAGCGACCGCGATCGATCACCCCACGGTATGCCTGCATGATGGCGTGCTGGACGACCCGGTCCCGCACAAAGCGGCCATTGATATAGGTGAACATGGCCGATGTCGTGGAGCGGACAGTTGTTGGGGCGGAGATGAAGCCGGTTACGGTGATTCCGTTGTTTGAGCTGTCCACGGTGTGGAGATCAAGGGCGGCATCCTTGCCCAGTGCCTGGGATACGCGCCGTAGCAGGTCGCCACGCTGTACACGCAACAGCTCACGACCGTCACTGATGCATGTAAAAGCCACATCCGGACGGGAGATGGCCATGCGGGTCACCGTATCACCTACGTGTCCGGTCTCGGTCTCGGCGCTGCGCAGGAATTTGAGGCGGGCCGGGGTGTTGAAGAAGATCTGTTCCACAGTGATGACTGTGCCGGGGGCCATGCCGCAGGCCCTGACATCCTTTACCCGGCCACCCTCCACAATAATCTCTGTGCCTTCCAGGCTGGCAGCTTCGCGGGTTGCAAGCCTGAAGCGGGAGACCGAGGCGATGGAGGGGAGCGCCTCGCCGCGGAACCCAAGGGTGAGGATGCCGTCCAGGTCGCTGTCGGTCCTGATCTTGCTGGTGGCATGACGTTCCAGGGAAAGCAGGGCATCTTCGCGGGACATGCCATGGCCGTTGTCGGCAATCTTTATCAGTCGTCGCCCGCCTGCCGTGATCTCCACGGTTATGTCGTCCGCATCGGCGTCCAGCGAGTTTTCGATCAGTTCTTTGATGACCGAGGCAGGACGTTCTACCACCTCTCCGGCTGCGATCTTGTTGGTAATGATTTCAGGCAGGATTCTGATGCGTTGGGGCACTGCTGTTCTCCGAACCCTAATAAAAAGAGCGGGGAATCCCGCTCTTTTTTGAGGCACATATCGAGGTAGTTACGGTTACTTCATGGTAGTATTGTCCAGTTCACCAAAGAGGCTATTGAAGTCATCCTCTGGCTTGGACTCTGTTGCAGCCGGTGTTGCGGGGGTGTCGTCCCAGGAAAAATTGTTCAGGTCAAATTCGCCTGGGCTCGGAGCAGGCGCAACAGCAGTATCAGCATTTTGGGATGAGGATTCCAGGAGGTCGGCAAAGGCCTCTTCCTCGGCTTTGGCCTGGGCCGACTTTTGCTCGGCATCAAAGGAAAACTCACCAAAACCCTGTAGTTCAGTTGCAACAGGCTCCTCGCCGAAGTCGAAGAGGTTGTCGCTGGCGGTTGCCGCTGCGACCGATGTATTCTCATCCGGCAGGTCAAAGGAGAACATGTCGGTAGCCGCCTCGGCTACTGTTTCTGGCGCCTTGTTGCCTACGGCAGTTTCAGCCTTTAAGGCCACGGCCATGGAAGAACGAGCTTCCTGTGTAAGCACAATTTCCTTGAGTCCGTAGGTGACTTTATAACTGGTCAGATCACAGGAGCACTTTTTACATGTGTGATGAAATTCAAAACTGTTGTATCCGCACTTGGGGCATTTCATCTGCGGCTCCTTTTCAGCTTGTTACATATCGTCCCACATATACTGCAAAATTGCGGTAATTGCAATAGATACGGTCTCTGTCCTCAGGATTCTGGCGCCGAGTGAAATTGGCTGAAATCCGTGCCGGGAAAAGTGCCGGACCTCCAAAGGATCGAATCCTCCCTCGGGCCCGATGGCTACAATAACAGATGCGGGGCGACCTGTTTCAGACAAGGTGCTTTTGAGGTTTCGATTCTGTTCACCTTCCCAGAGGAGCAGGCGCAGGTCATGTTCGGAGGAGTCGACCGCCTCGACTGCTGTTGGAAACCAGGATACAGGGGGGATGGCGCATCTGCCGCACTGACGCGCCGCCTCTGAGGTAATCCGGTTCCAGCGCTCCAGTTTGCCTGCAAGTTGATTTTCTCGCACTCGGGCAACAGATCGACGCCCGCCAAAGAGCTGGAAGTCGTGCGCGCCCAGTTCTGTGCCTTTTTGCAGGATCAGATCGATCTTATCTCCCTTGGGGATGGCCTGGCAAATGGTGATTCGCGTTTTTTCGGGATCTATATCGGGTACTTTCAAGGATACGTCGATCTTTATGGCCACCCATTCCCTGGCTACCTGGTTTATTACCCCCTGGTGTTCACTCCCCCTCTCATCGACCAAGGTTACTACATCGCCGGTGCTCAGCCGCAGTACCCTTACAATATGGTTAAAGAGGTCGCCGTCGAAGGATGCATAGCCGTCACGGATGCAGCGTGAGTTGATCATGAAGCGTCGGCTGCTCATGAACCGGTCTCTTTCCGGTAGAGAAGTGCAATCCATTCTCCTTCGTGGCGCGTTTCCAGGTAGTTCAGCGGGTAAGGCGCAAAACCGGTACGTACCAGGGACTCTTTTTCGGCAAGAATGCCGGACAGTACCAGCATCCCGCCGGATGCCAGGCGTTCGGTCAGGTGCGGCGCCAGCCGGACCAGTTCTTCTGCCAGGATATTGGCCAGTATGACATCGAAACTTGCGGTTAGTGATTCCAGTGGGGTGACGCTGAGCTCAACCTGGTCTGACAGGCCATTGGCGGCCAAATTCTCCCGTGCGACTTCTACAGCCTGGGGGTCGATATCCACAGCAAGGACGCGACCGGCGCCCAGTTGAACCGCTGCCATGGCCAGGATGCCGGAACCGGCGCCCAGATCCAGAACTGAAGGTGAAATGAGCGTTGGCATCTCATCCATGATGCGTTCCAGTAACTCCAGGCAAAGACGAGTAGTTTCGTGTCCACCGGTGCCAAAGGCCATGCCGGGGTCCAGATGCAGAACGATATCATCCGGGCAAGAAGGGTTTGCCTTTTCCCATGACGGCACGATCAGCAGACGTCGCCCGACTCGCAGTGACTTGAAATTGGCCTTCCAGCTATTGCTCCAGTCTTCGCTGCAAACCGTCGAGATGACCGGTTTTGAAAATACAAACCCGGGATGCCGGTCCGCCAGATTGTTCAGAAAGATACCGATTTCTGCTTCCAGGGTGTCGATGTCGTCAGTGTCACGGAAATAGGCCCTGACAGTCATGACCGGTGAATGGATGATCTCGCCGGGAGAGAAAGCGTCCACATTCAGATTTTCTACGCAGACGCCGATGCCGGAGAGTTCCGCAAGGTATTCTGCAACAATGTCGGTGATGTCTTCAGGGACATCACAGGCTATCTCCAGCCAGGAATCGCTCATTAATTATCGCCTGCTAATATTATTTGCTCAGAAGTTCAAGACGTTAGCAGAATAGTTAAATGTTGGCAACAAAAATACTTGACAAAACAGAAATGCTGTTGTCTAATTTTAATTAGAATATATGAGTCACAATTTAATGAACCCATGAAAGATGGTCTTTTTATCATGAAAACAATTTATGTGCTCTCCGACTCGACGGGTGAAACTGCCGAACGAGTTATCCGGGCGGCCCTCTCCCAATTTTATGATGAAGATGTCCGGGTACAGCGGTTATTCCAGATACGAACTCAGGCCGATGTGCACCAGGCTATGAAAGTGGCTGTTCATGACCCTGGGATGATCGTCTATACGCTTGTTGACCCTCATCTTTCCGAGGTTGTTGAACGGGTTGCCGAAGAGTATGCCCTTATTGCAGTGGATCTGCTAAGCTCCCTGATATACAGTCTTTCTCGATATTTGGGCGCGCCATCACGAGAAAAACCCGGACTACTGCAACGCATTGATACCGATTACTACAAGCGGATAGAGGCGGTTAACTTTACAGTCAAGCATGATGATGGCCAGGAAACCCGCTACCTTAACAAGGCTGACCTGGTGCTGGTGGGTGTGTCACGCTCATCCAAGACACCGCTCTCAATGTATTTGGCCCACAAGGGATACAAGGTGGCCAATGTCCCGCTGATCAAGGGAATTGACCCGCCCGAGGAGCTGTTCCAGATCGACCAGGGCAAAATCGTGGGACTGACTATTGATACCAGGAGGCTGGTGGAGATTCGCACCTCGCGGCTGATTAACATGCGGCAGAGTCCGAAAGGAAGCTACGCCGATTATCAGCAGGTGGAAGACGAAATTGAGTATTCCCGGCAGCTGTACCGGCTGCATCCCGAATGGATGGTAATTGACATAACCAATAAATCGGTGGAGGAGGCCTCCTCGGAGATCATGCGACGTATTAGTGCCAACATCAGCTAGCGACCGGCTTAGGCTTATATCAAAATACTATGCAAAGGAGAAGAAAAGATGAAAATCCTGGTTGTTGAAGACGAGAAGAAGGTTGCCGGTTTTATCAAACGTGGCCTGGAAGAGGATAATTATGAAGTTACCGTGACCTATGATGGCGCTGACGGTTTCAAGCAGGCGCTGGAAAATGATTTTAGCCTGGTTGTCCTTGATCTAATGCTCCCCAAGATGGACGGGCTGATGGTTGTCAGGGAACTGCGGGCAGCCGGCAAGCGAACCCCGGTGCTCATGCTTACTGCCCGCGATACCACTGAAGATATCGTCTCCGGCCTGGAGGCCGGTTCGGATGACTATCTCACCAAGCCATTTGCTTTTGCCGAGTTGCTGGCGCGTGTCAGGGCGCTGCTGCGCAGGGGCGAGCAGGATCGTGGCGCCGAGATCAGTTTTGCCGACCTGCGGCTCGATCCTGTAACCCACAAGATCTGGCGCGGTGACAAGGAAATCGATCTGACCTCCAAGGAGTATGGACTGCTTGAGTACATGATGCGTAACCCCAATAAGGTGCTATCGCGCGCCATGATCGCGGAGCATGTTTGGGACTATGCCTTTGATAGTTTCACCAATATTATCGACGTGTATATCAATTACCTGCGCAGAAAGGTGGACAAAGAACATCCCACCAAGCTGATACATACGGTGCGCGGACAGGGATACATCCTCCGGGAGGCGTAGCGAAGGGTTGATTTTTTTTAGGCGATTGATTATCTTATGCTCTGGAAACGATCAGGGGCGGTGTCGTGACTTATGCGATCCCGCCCCTGTCAGTTCAATCAATCTTCAGAAAAATCAAGGAGGTCGGATTATGTCGAAACCAATTATTTCATCAGTTCGTTTTCTGGTCATGGGGATTGTATGTGCATTGATAATGCCAGGCCTATCGGTTGCCAAACCTATTAGTCCCGATTTTGTTGAATTGGCCAAAAGACTCAATCCCACTGTAGTCAACATACGGTCTGCCAGGAACATCAAGCCAAAGCAGCGAATCCGGCGGCCTCAGCAACAGAACCCCTTTGGTAATAATTTCTTTGATGATTTTTTCAACCGTTTCTTCGATGAAATGCCGCAACAGCGTCCACATCGCGAACAAAGCCTGGGAACAGGCTTCATCGTCAGCGCAGACGGTTATATTTTGACCAATAACCATGTTGTTAACGGCGCTGATGAAGTTATGGTCAAGCTCTCCGATGGCCGCGAACTGAAAGGTGAAATCAAGGGATTGGACGAAAAAGTCGATCTGGCTCTGATCAAGATCAGCAACAAGGAAAAGCTTCCCTTTGCCGAAATGGGTGACAGCGATGCAATTGAGGTCGGCGAATGGGTCATGGCCATCGGCAACCCATTCGGTCTTTCGCACACCGTTACGGCAGGCATTGTCAGCGCCAAGGGGCGAGTTATCGGCAGCGGTCCCTATGATGATTATATCCAGACCGACGCCTCCATCAACCCCGGTAATTCGGGTGGCCCGCTCTTCAGTGCTCAGGGCAAGGTGATTGGCATCAACACAGCTATCATTGCGGGTGGCGCTGGCGGTATCGGCTTCGCCATCCCAATCAGTATAGCCAAGACGGTTATCACCCAGCTACGCGACTCTGGCAAGGTGACACGGGGCTATCTTGGCGTGCGTTTTCAACCGCTGACCGCTGACCTGGCCAAATCGTTCGGTCTCGATAACAATAACGGCGCCTTGATCGCCAGCGTAGAAAAGGACACCCCGGCTGAAAAGGCCGGCCTCAAGAGCGGCGATGTCATTCTTGAATATGACGGCAAGCCGATTAACGAAGGGAATGATCTGCCGCGATTAGTGGCCAATACTTTGATTGACAAGAAAGTGAAACTCGTTATCTTCCGTGAAGGGAAAAAACAGGATGTTTACATAGTTGTCGCTAAACTCAAGGATGGTGATTCCGAATCAACTCCAGCAAACAGCAACGAAAATGAGAAGCTCGGTATTACTGTTGAAGAACTCAGGAAAGATACCGCGGAACGTCTCGGCATCCGCGACACCAAGGGTTTGGTTGTCACCGGCGTTACAGCGGGGTCTTCGGCCGAAGAGGCCGATGTCAAGCCAGGAAGTATGATCATAGAGATCAACGGACAGCACCCGGAAACCCTCAATGTTTTCTCTTCCATTGTTGGCAAACTGAAAAAGGGCGATGTCGTGCGGTTGTTGTTGAAACGTCCTGACGGCAGTGTACACTATGTGGCCATAAAGGCCGAGTAAGGGACTGTCAAGGAATAATCGAAAGGAAGTGCTAAATTTATGGGAGTTTATGCCAACACAGTCAGTATTACCCAATTCACCGTAACCGGCGAACTGCCTAAGAGCGATCAGTTTTCCTGGTTTTCCGAGAAACTTGCCAGCCGGGGTTTCCAGTCCATTGAGAACTCCGTTGAGGAGGCCTCAGAGGGGTGGACTCAGGTTGATCGTTCCGATGACGCCGGTTTCGAGGCGCCTTCGGATTTCTGGCGCGACAACTATCTGGTTTTTTCCCTGCGCCGCGATCAGCGCAAAATACCGGCGGCTGTGCTCAAATCTCACACGGATCGTGAGGAGGGCGCTTTCCTGGCCCAGCATCCCAACCTGCGCCGAACCCCCAAGAACAAACGGACAGAGATCAAGGAACTGATACAACTGCGTTTGATGGCAAAATGCCTGCCGGTTCCTTCAACCGTAGATATCGTCTGGGACCAGAAAAGTGGTGTCCTGACCCTGTTCAGTCTTGGCAGCAAGGTGGTGGAGCGTTTTGAGGAAATCTTCCGCAAGACCTTCGAGGGGTTGAGTCTTGTGGCCATTCATCCCTTTGCCCGCGCACGGATGCTGCTGGATGGTTCATTGCTTGAGAGCCTTGAGAAGGCCAATCAGGCCAATTCCGATGCAGCGGCTGCTCTGATTCGCGACAACCAGTGGCTGGGCTGGGACTTCATGCTATGGTTGCTACAGCGCGGTATGAATGGAGAAGGTGTGTTCGGTCTCTGCCGCCCTGGCCATTTCAGCATTGGTGAGCGCTTCTCCGCCTGGATCGATGATTGCATCCAGCTCCGGGGCGGCGGCGAAGAGGGTGGCATTCAGAAGGTATCAGTCTCCGGTTCCCAGGACAGCTATCTGGAGGCAATCTCGGCGCTCAAGGGTGGCAAGAAGATCACCAGCGCCACCATCTGCATGGAAAAGGACGAAAATATCTGGAAATTGACCCTGAAGGGGGAAACGTTCGGTTTTGCCTCGTTCAAATGTCCGCAGGTGCGCATCGAACGGGATGCCACGGTGGATGAGATGAGCGAGCGAGAGGCTGCCTTTTACGAGCGGATGTTTCTGCTGGAGCAGGGTGTTCAGCTGTTTGACAGCCTGTTTACAGCTTTTTTGAAGGAGCGGCTGACGGATGCCTGGACAGGCCGGATGGTGACGATCCAGGAGTGGTTGGACAAGAAATAAATTGACGTATAATTGATAGCTGTTTTTCTGAAAATATCATGAGGTATCAACTTGAAGTTTATCGATGAAGTAACCCTGTTTACCTCCTCCGGCCATGGCGGCGCCGGTTGTGTTGCCTTTCGCCGCGAGAAGTTCATTGAATTCGGCGGCCCCAACGGCGGAGATGGCGGCAAGGGGGGTGACGTGATCTTCCAGGCTGCCTCTGGCATGTCAACCCTGTTGGAATTGCGCCACAGGCCGCATCAGAAGGCCGAGAAGGGAGGTAATGGCCAGGGTAAGAACCGCCACGGCGCCAGTGGCGAGGATCTGGTCATCAAGGTTCCGGTGGGGACGGTTGTCACGGATGCTGAAACTGGTGAAGTGCTGGCCGATATGAAAGAAAACGACCTGCGGATCATCCTGCTGAAGGGGGGCAGGGGAGGTCAGGGTAACGCCCGTTTTGCCAGCGCAACCAACAAGACCCCTCGCTTTGCCCAGCCGGGTGAGGAGGGCGAAGAGCGCAAGTTGCGGTTGGAATTGAAGCTGATGGCCGACGTGGGGCTGCTGGGTCTGCCCAACGTCGGCAAGTCGTCGCTGATCAGCAAGATCTCCGCGGCGCGCCCCAAAATTGCCGATTACCCTTTTACGACCATCGTCCCTTCGCTGGGTGTGGTGCCGTATAAGAATTATCGTTCCTTTGTGATGGCGGATATTCCCGGCATCATCGCGGGCGCCCACGAAGGCGCCGGTTTGGGCCATCGCTTTCTGAAACACCTGGAGCGATCCGGCATCCTGCTACACCTGGTGGATATTTCCTGGATGCCTGAACGTGACCCGCTTGCTGAATACGAAGCGGTTAACCACGAGTTGGCGCTGTTCAGCGCCGAACTTGCCGATAAGGAACAGGCGGTGGTGATCACCAAGATCGACCTGCCCCAAACGCGGGATAAGCTGGCCGAGATTACGGCCTGGTTCGAGGGACGTGGCGTCAAGGTGTTCCCCATCTCGTCGGCTACCGGAGAAGGAATCGGAGAACTTTTGGATGAGATTGCCCGTCGGTTATGGGGGAAGGTTGAGGAGCAGTGGTGACACGCAGTGAATTACTGAAAAATGTAAAGCGCGTGGTGATCAAGATCGGCAGTCAGGTACTGACCGATGCCAATGGCGCTCTTGATTTTGAGGCCTTCCAGCAGATCTGTGACGACATTGCCATCTTGCGGGGTAAGGGGTTGCAGGCGCTGGTGGTCTCGTCCGGCGCCGTTGCTGCCGGGCGCAGTGAATTGGGAATGACGGAAAAACCGGCGACAATCCCTCAAAAACAGGCCGCCGCAGCCATTGGCCAGACACGCCTTATGCAGGCCTATGAAAGGGGGCTGGCGCCACATGGGCTCAAGGCAGCCCAGGTGTTGTTGACCAGCGAGGACCTGGGAAGCCGCCAACGCTTTCTGAATGCCCGTGCTACCCTGAATACACTGTTGGGCTTCGGAATTATCCCGATAATCAACGAAAACGATACCGTTGTGGTTGACGAAATAAAATTTGGCGACAACGATAACCTTTCCGCGTTGGTCACCAATGTAGGTGAGGCGCAACTGCTGCTGATCCTGACCGATGTACAGGGCCTCTTCAGTGCAGATCCACGCGAAAATCCCGATGCCAGATTGATTACATTGGTGAAGGGCATTACTCGTGAGGTGGAACGAGCTGCCGACTGCTCACG